>DATCEJ010000675.1:0-7835 GCA_036510135.1 Roseiarcus sp.
ATACGCAATGACGACGGCGACGGCGAGCTCCAGCGGCATCAGGCCGAGCGCGATCCATTCGGCCCGCCGCCCGCCGATGAGAAACGACAGCAGCACGCCAAGAGCGGGCAAGAGGATCGCCAGCGGCAGCAGGCCTCCGCCCGCCGTCGCCGCGATCGCGGAGACGCCAGCCGTCATTCGGCGCCGGCTCCGTCGGCCGGAGGCTTGGCCCAGGCGTCCGGGTCCAACGTCGCCCGTCCGGCAGCCTCGAACAGGCGCAACACCAGGGCGACAGCGAGCGCGCTGGCCGCGAAGGCGACGACGATCCCGGTGATCACCATCGCCTGCGGCACGGGATCGGCCTGCAATCCCGCCGCCGCGCCCTTTCGCGCGACGATGCCGAACACGAGAAAAACGCCGCTGCCCATCAGGTTGAACGCGAGGATTTTGCGCAGCGGCTGAGGATTGGCGATGAGGCCATAGAGGCCGAGGCCGACCAGCGCGGCGCCCACAAGCCCTGCCAGAGTGGCCGACGTCATTGCCGTGGCTCGCGTCGTGGCGGGCCGGCCACCAGCATGGGAAGCGTGACGGCGATGGAGAGGACCATGAACGCCTCGATGAACAGGATCGCCGGCTTCGCAAACCCGGGCGGATAAGCGAAAAATCCGCCTGCGAAAATCGCTCCCGCGAGGCCGGCGGCCAGAAACACGACCGGACCTGCTACAAGCGCGAGCCGCAGCCAAAAGGCGTTGGTCTGCGGCGCCTCGGTCAGTCTCGCCATCATGACGATGATCCACATCGCCGCGAGAATGGCGCCGCCCTGAAACGCTCCGCCGGGCTCGTCGGCGCCGACCCAAAAGACGTGAATGCCGACCAGGATGCCGAGGGGCGCCAGGATTTGCGCGAGGAAGGCGAGCGTCGGCTCAGGGCTCGCCGCGCGTGCTTCGCCCGGCGCGCCGCCCCAATATCGGTCAGCGGCAAGCGACCACACGCCGACCACGGCCAGAACCAGCACGACTTTTTCCAGCATGGTGTCGAATGCGCGATAGGCGATCAGGACGGCGGTGACCGGATTGCCTAGACCGGTTTCTGGCAACTTCCGCATCGCTTGCGGGGCCAGGGACGGGCCCTGATCGGGGAGCAACAGCACGACTCCGGCCAGCGCGAGAGCGACAAGTGCGCAAAGAACAGCAGCGAAAACGCCCGAGAGGCCGCTTACGGATTCCTCATGGCCCGCCCTCTCCGCTGCGCGCAGCCGCGCGGCGGCGCCGATGAGCAGAACGCCGGTCACGCCGCTGCCGATCGCCGCCTCCGTCAACGCCACATCGACCGCAAACAGGCGAATCCAAACGAGCGACAGCAGCAGTCCGTAGACAACATAGCCGACCGTCGCCGCGAACGCTCCGGGCGCGAAAATGGTCCAGGCCGCGACCGCGAACACCAGGAACGCGAGGCCGACGTCGAGCGCCTGCAAAATGCTCATGCGGCCGATCCCTTGCGGCGCACCGCGCGGCCGACAAGCTGCGCGGCGGTCGCGCCGGCCAATTGCACGAGCGCCCAAATGGCGATGAGCTTGAGCGCGGCGAGCAGGCTGTCGCTGCGCGGCAAGAGGCCGAGCACGACGAGGCCGAGGCCGAGATTGTCAGCCTTGGTCAGCGCATGCAGACGACTGAGCGGATCGGGAAAGCGCAACAAGCCCACGGCGCCGGCAAGAAAGAAGAAGACGCCGGCGCCGATCGCGACGATGCTGAAGAGGTCAACAACGAGACTCATCGGCCATCCGCCGGGTCAGGAGCCTCCGCGGGCGCAACGCTGTTGACGAAGGCGGCGGAAGCGAAGGCGGCGAGCAGCGCAAGCCCAAGGGCGACATCCTCGACCCCATGCGCGCCCGTGGCCACGGCAATCAGGAGGAGCGAAGCGATTCCCCCGGTGCCGATGAGCTGCGCCGCCATCAGGCGATCGGCGTCGCCGGGGCCGCCCAGGACGCGCACGAGCCCGACAGCCACGGTGAAGAGGATCACGCCCGCAGTCGCGAGAAGGAACTCAGTCACCGCCGAACGCCCGGATGAACAGAAGCTCTTCCGCCGCCAGATTGACCGCGATCGGTTGGCTCATGTCGAGGCAGTGAACCAGCAGCGCCCCCTGTTCGTCAGTCCCCGTCGGCAGCGTTCCCGGCATCAGGCTCGACAAAGCGCAGAATGCGCTTCGCTTGTTGCCCGCGGGAAGACGCAGCGGACATGCGACCAATCCGGGCTGCAGTCGCATATTCGGCGTGAAGGCCCGCCGCGCCACATCCATTCCCGAAACCACGGACTGGCGGAAGAAACTAACTGCGAGCGCGGCGATCGACCCGAGCCTGTACCGTGGTCCTATCGGCGGCAGAAAACGCAAACTTACCCAGGTGGCGGCCACCACGGCGGCGAGCCCGACCGGAAGATCAGCCGGAGCCCATCCCGAGATCATGAGCCAAAACGCGAGGAAGAACGCCGCCCGCGCGACCACAACGCGCACGAGATTCTCGGAGCCAGTTCCCGCGGCGGCGCTCAACGTGGCAATCCAGGACACGAAACGGACGCACCGCGCGCCCAGATGAATGACCAGCCAACAAGCAGGCCGGCGCGACTCGGCCCATGCTCATCGCTCGAACAGCTCGGCATCCGCGTTTCTCAAGCCTCTCCGCAGCAATGCGGGGAGAGCTACCATGTTCGTTTCAGCGGGGAAAGCGTCGGTCCGCCTCGCTTGGCGGCAGGATCCTGTCAACGATCGGGCGTTAGAGAGAAAGACCGATTCGACTGACCGATGATCGGCCCAGAAGCGTGCCGGCCCATTCGCCGGCTGCTTAAATCGCCATCCCATAAAATACGAAAGGGGCCGCTATGACACGGCCCCCTTCGATCTCGTTCGCGCCCCCCAATCGGCGCGAATTTCATCAATCAGCTCTTTGCGGGGGTCGTCATCTTCTTGCTATGGCTCTTCGAGGCCGTGTGGGTCTTATGGGTCTTGTGCGTGGCGGTGTGGCTCTTCGTGGAGGTCTTGGCCATAGCGGCGACTGGCGCAACGGCGATCAGGGCGCCGAGGCCCATCGCAACATACTTCTTGATCATTTGAGTTCCCTTTGAAGCGAGGCGTTCGACTCTTGTGTGTCGAACATCCGCTCTCTGCGCTTTCGATGCTGAATTGAAAATGAATGTCGGGTTTAGCGGCTGTTCATTTAGAGCCGCGTCTAAACGGCCGCGGCCCCGTCAGCCACTTGTCAGCGGCGGCGACCCATCACGCGCCGATTGAAGACACGTGTAAGTTCGCCTCCCTCCCCATTTCTGTGAGTTGCGGGTGGATGCCGGGAACATCATCCTGAATTGGCATTTCGCGATTACACATTGTAAGTAGGTGTCTCGGCCAGGGTCAAGCCGAGACCCGGCGTGCGGGCGACCCAAAGGGAGCGAATCGGAAACGGGGACGAGAGGATCATGACTGCCGGAGCACACCGCTGAACAAGGAAATGAGCAAGCCTGTCGGCGACCCTCGGCTCGTGTCTGCGCCACGCATTCTGGTGGTCGAGGACGAAGTCGACGTCGCTTTGCTCATCGCTTACAGTCTGGAGGCTGAAGGCTACGTCGTGGAAAGCGTTGCGCGCGGCGACGACGCCGAGTTGCGACTGGCCAAAAACCCGCCCGATCTCCTCCTCCTCGACTGGATGCTGCCGGGCGTTTCAGGCATCGAGATTTGCCGGCGTTTGCGGGCGCGCGAGGCGACCCGCACCTTGCCGGTCATCATGGTCACCGGCAGGCGCGAAGAATCGGAGCGGGTGCGCGGCCTCGCCGTCGGCGCGGACGACTATGTCGTCAAGCCGTTTTCGGTGATCGAATTGATGGCCCGCGTGCACGCGCTGCTGCGACGCAGCCGGCCGGAGCGGGTCGCCGGACGCCTTTTCGCCGGAGATCTCGACCTCGATCGACTGACCCGGCGCGTTCGGCGCGGCGATCGAGACATTCGCCTCGCTCCGATTGATTTTCGGCTTTTGGAATATCTGATCGAAAAGCCGGGCCGGGTGTTCTCGCGGGCGCAACTGCTCGATCTGGTGTGGGTGCGTTCGGTCGACGTCGACGAACGCACCGTCGACGTCCACATCGGACGCCTGCGCAAGAAGCTCTCGAAAGGGAGAGAGCGCGATCCGATCCGCACGGTGCGCGGCGCCGGCTATTCGATCGACGAGGGCTTCGGATCGGGCGATTGGCGGTGAGGAGACTGTAGCCGCGCTCGATAGCCCGTCGCCACACGGGCGTTCTTTAAGAGCGCCCTTTGGAGCGCGGCAGACGCGATCGGCGATCGCGTCTACAATGGGAACGCGCCGCCACCGCAAACGAGTCCCGTGACCAGATATGGCCCATAGATCAGGAAGCGCCGATCTGCCGCTGCATGGCGGCCGCGTGCCCCTGTGGCTCGCTGGACGCATGAGCCGGCTCGGGGCGGTCATCAGCGAGGCGATCGTCCTAACTTACGGCCGCGACGAGTTGCTGCGCCGCCTCGCCCATCCGTTCTGGTTCCAGTCGTTCGGCGCCGTCATGGGCATGGACTGGCATTCCTCTGGCATCACCACGAGCGTGATCGGCGCGCTGAAGCGAGGGCTCGAACCGCTGTCGGGCGAACTCGGAATCCATGTCTGCGGCGGACGCGGCAAACAGTCGCGAAAGACGCCCTTTGAACTCACCGCGATCGGCGAGCGGGTCGGCATCGACGGCGCCGCGCTCGCCAACGCCAGCCGGCTGGTGGCGAAGGTCGACAGCGCCGCCGTGCAGGACGGTTTCGACCTTTATCTGCACGGCTTCATCGTCACCGATGATGGACACTGGACCGTCGTTCAGCAGGGCATGAACGACGAGAGCCGCACGGCCCGCCGCTACCACTGGCTGTCCGAAGGCCTGCAGAGTTTCATCGAGGAGCCGCACAAGGCGATCGACGGAATCCATCAGGGCGAGATCGTCAACTTGACCGACCGTCGCGCGGACGCCTCGCGTCGGGCCCAGCTCGACCTTCTGGATTCGCTCGGTCCCGACGGCCTGGCGCGCGAGCTTGCCGCCATCGAGGGAAAGCCTCAGAAGCCCGTTCCCTCGCCCGATCCCATCCAGCTGACTTTGCCCCATCTCGTCATGCCGGCTCATCACGACGTGCGTGCGAGCGACGTGCTGGCGCCGCGGCTCCACGCGGCCTTCACCGCGGCCGCAAATCGAGGACCGGCCGATTTCGCCGAATTGCTTCTCGTTCCCGGAATCGGCGCGCGCACGGTGCGAGCGCTGGCGATGGTGGCGGAAGTGGTGCATGGCGCGCCCTATCGGTTCACCGACCCGGCGCGCTTCTCGTTCGCCCATGGCGGCAAGGACCGGCATCCCTTCCCGGTGCCGCTCAAGGTCTATGACGAGACGATCTCGCTTATGAAGACGGCGGTTAAGAAGGCGAAGCTCGGCCAGGACGACAGGCTCGCCGCGCTCAAGGGGCTCGACGACGAAGCCCGGCGGGTCGAAAGACGCGCGGCCGGCCCGGCTGTGCCGGAGGTGATCGCCGAAGAGCGGCGCCTCTCGCATAGCTTTGGCGGGCGCAGCGTGTTCGGCTGGGAGCCGGCGCCGCAGGCTTTTCCGCTCCAGGTTAAGCCGAAAGCAGCGACCGAGGATCGGACATCGACGGCCGGCCTTCGCTCGGATAGATGACGGCGGAGACGGCGCCGAAACAGCCCGGCAGCCGCACTGGTCTTCAATCGTTCACTTCGGGAGGGCAGCCCATGACCGAACGCTCCGAGCGCGACACCGTCTCTTTCGAGGTCGCGGGCCGCATCGCCTGGGTCAAGTTCAACCGCTCCGAGAAGCGCAACGCGATGAGTCCGAAGCTCAATCGCCGGATGATGGAGGCGCTCGACGAGCTCGAATTTCGCGACGACGTCGGCGTTCTCGTCCTCACCGGCGAAGGCGCGGCGTGGACCGCCGGCATGGACCT
Organism: Roseiarcus sp.; assembly: GCA_036510135.1. Taxonomy (GTDB): domain Bacteria; phylum Pseudomonadota; class Alphaproteobacteria; order Rhizobiales; family Beijerinckiaceae; genus Roseiarcus. The sequence continues at coordinate 5,965 of DATCEJ010000675.1, forward strand.
CAAGGAATACTTTCGCGAGACTGAGGCGGGTGGGCTCGCCGGCACGCGCAAGGCCCAGCGCGAGTCCTACGGCTGGTGGCGACGTCTGCGCTGGTACCAGAAGCCGACCATCGCGATGGTCAACGGCTGGTGCTTCGGCGGCGGATACGCGCCGCTCTTCGCCTGCGATCTCGCCTTCGCCGCGGAGGACGCGCAATTCGGCCTCTCCGAGATCAACTGGGGCATCCTTCCCGGCGGCGGCGCGACAAAGGTGGCGCGCGAACTCACGACGTTTCGCAACGCGATGTATCATGCGCTGACCGGCGAAGCGATCGACGGCCGCAAGGCGGCGGAGTGGGGCTTCGTCAATGAGGCCGTTCCGGCGGACAGACTGAAGGCGCGCGTCGAGGACGTCGCCAAGGTGCTGCTGGCCAAGAATCCGGTCGCGCTCAAGGCGGCGAAGGACGCCATTCGCCGCGTCGGCGCGATGACCTACGACGAAGCCGAAGATTATCTCGTGCGCGCTCAGGAGGCGGCGAACAGCTTCGACAACGAGGGCCGCAAGGAAGGCATCCGCCAGTTCATCGACGAGAAGAGCTTCAAGCCCGGCCTCGGCGCCTACGACCGCACGCGCGCCAAGCCCTGACGCCCGAAATGCGGCTTTCGCTTGAGCGGCTCCTCCGCCCGCGCTCGGTTGCGATCGTCGGCGCGTCGGAAAAGGCGGGCGCGCTCGGCGCTTCCGTGCTCGCCAATCTCGAGCGCGCCGGCTTTCAGGGCGCCATTCATCTCATCAACCCGAAGCGGGCCGAAATTGGCGCCCGCCATTGCGTAGCCTCGGTCGACGACCTGCCCGAGGGCGTCGACGCGGCGGTGCTCGCCATCCCCCGGGCGGCCGTTCTGGACGCGGTGCGCGCGCTCGCCCGCCGCAAGGCCGGCGCGGCGATCATCTTTTCCTCAGGCTTCGCCGAGACCGGCGCCGAAGGGCTCGCCGAGCAGCGGGAACTGGCCCGGATCGCCGCGGAAAGCGATATGGCGATCGAAGGGCCGAACTGCCTCGGCCTCGTCAATTTCGTCGACGGCGTTCCCCTCACCTTCGTCGAACTGCCGGGCGATCGATTGGGCGCGCGGCCCGGAATCGGCCTTGTCTCGCAGTCCGGGGCGATGGCCGCGGTGCTCGTGGTGACGCTCGCGAGCCGCGGTCTCGGCCTCTCCTATTCCATATCGACCGGCAACGAGGCGGCGAGCGGCGTCGAGGATTACGTGGACTATCTTGTCGATGATCCCAATACGCGGGTCATCGCGATGATCGTCGAGCAGTTCCGCAAGCCGGCGCGGTTTCTCGCCGCGGCGACGCGGGCGGCCGCCGGGGCCAAGCCGATCGTGCTCCTCCATCCCGGCCGATCGAGCGCGGCGCGCGAATCGGCTGCAACGCATACCGGCGCGCTCGCTGGCGATTATGGTGTGATGCGGCTCAAGGTTGAGCGCGCCGGCGTTCTCCTTGTCGAGACGCTCGAGGAACTCGGCGACGTCGCCGAAATGCTGCTGAGGCTTCCGGCGCCGGCGCCGGGCGGCGCGGCGGTGGTTTGCGAGTCGGGCGCCTATAAGGCGCTCACGCTCGACCTCGCTGAGCGAGAGGGTCTGCCGCTCCCCCCGCTCGGCGACGCTGACAGTCCAGGCTTGCGGGCGGCGTTGCCGAATTTCGTGCCGGTGTCCAACCCGCTTGACGTCACCGCCCAGGGCCTCGTCGATTCCGATCTCTACGCGCGCGTCCTTGCGGCGCTCATCGCCGACGACCGGATCGAGAGCGTGCTGCTCGCGATCATCCAGACCGATTCCGTGACGGCGAAACTCAAGTTTCCGCCAATCCTTGCGGCGGTCGAGACGCTTCGGCC
>DATCEJ010000676.1:0-2702 GCA_036510135.1 Roseiarcus sp.
AGAGCATTCCCGAAGACCTCGCCTTCGCCGAAAGCCGCATCCGCAAGGAGACGATCGCCGCCGAGGACATTCTGCACGATCTCGGCGCGCTCTCGATGATGTCGAGCGATTCCCAGGCGATGGGCCGGGTCGGCGAGGTCATCATCCGCACCTGGCAGACGGCGGACAAGATGAAGCGCCAGCGCGGCAGCCTCGAGGGCGACGGGCCGCGCAACGACAATGCGCGCGCCAAGCGCTACATCGCGAAATACACCATCAATCCCGCCATCGCCCACGGAGTCTCGAAGCATGTCGGCTCGATCGAGAAGGGCAAGCTCGCCGATCTCGTGCTCTGGACGCCCGCCTTCTTCGGCGTGAAGCCCGATTGCATCATCAAGGGTGGCGCGATCGCGGGCGCGCTGATGGGCGACCCCAACGCCTCGATCCCGACGCCCCAGCCCGTCCACTACCGGCCGATGTTCCGCTCGCACGGGCGAGCTTTGCACGGCTCGGCCATAACCTTCGTGTCCGACGCGGCGCTCGAAGGCGGCCTCGAGCGCAAGCTCAAGATGCAAAGGCGTCTGGTCGCGGTCGAGAACACGCGAGGCAAGATCGGCAAGAAGAGCATGATCCACAACAGCGCGACGCCGAAGATCGAGATCGACCCCGAAACCTACGACGTGAGGGCGGATGGCGAGCTTCTGGTCTGCGAGCCTTCGGACACGCTGCCGATGGCGCAGCGGTACTTTTTGTTCTGACCGCGTTGCAGGGTGAGAAGCGGGCTTCTCGCCTAGCCGTTCTTGTCATCTCCGCTCAAGCAGGATCCAAGCACATTTCGAGAAGGCCGCTGTTCACCTCAAATAGAATCCGGGCAGGCAGAAGAACCGCCGCGCCGCCGCCCTTGCTAACGACGGCCTTGCGGGCGCTAACTGAAGCCACGTCGAGCCCGCGAACGGAGCGCCCATGTCCTCAAGACCCCAAGCCGTCCCCCATGTCCATATCTCGGAGCCGCATGTGCGGGTTACCGAGTGGAGGTTCGCGCCGGGCGCCGAAACGGGTTGGCACCGCCATGAGGCCGATTATGTCGTCGTCCCCATGCTCGACGGCGACCTGCTGCTCGAGGAGCCGGGCGGGGGCTCGCGAACGACGACACTCAAAAAGCACGTTCCTTACGAGCGCCGGGAGGGCGTCGAGCACAATGTGGTCAACGCCAATCCGTTCGACTTCGCCTTCATGGAGATCGAGCACCTGAAGGCGTAAGCGAGCGCCCTCGTCGCTCCCTCTCAGCCGCCGCCTTCTCCTCAAGCGCCGCCCGCCCCCAGGGGAAAGTCTATCGACGCTGCCTGGCATCTGGCCGCGAGTTGTCAACGCGCGCGGCGCCGACCGGCGGCGTTGCGCTTATTCGTCGCCGAGGAAATGCAGGATGGCGAAATTGAACTGGTCCGGGTCCTGCAGGAAGGCGAAGTGGCTAACGTTGGGCAGGATCAGCAGGCCAGCGTGCGGGATGGTCGCCGCGATATATTCCGTATGCGCTCGCTTGATCGCCTCGTCGTGGTCGCCGTCGACGACGAGAACGGGCGTGTCGATCGCCTTGAGTTGATCGTCAGTCCAGTTCGGCTGGTCCGCCCACATCTTGCTGATCTGATCGACGAAGGCGTCGTATTCCTTGGGCGTCGCCGAATGCTCGACATATTCATGGCCGGCCCGGTCGATATAAGCGGCGAATGTCGGATTTTTCTCAACGCCCTCGACCACACCGGATGTGACTGTGTTGGCGGCGAAGGCGAACACCTTGCCGACGCGATCCTTGTGACGCATGGCCAGGTCGATCCCGAGGATGCCGCCGTCGCTCCAGCCGACCACGTCGGCCTTCGGGATCTTCAACACATCCATCAGCGCCACGACATCGTCGGCCATGAGGTCATAGCCGTAAGGGCGCGCATCGCGGGTGGTGCGGCCGTGGCCGCGACTGTCCATCAGGATCACGGTATGATGCGCGGCGACTGCGGGAACCTGGTTGCCCCAATAGTCGGTATTGGCGAGGCCGCCGTGCAGGAAAATCACGGGCGAACCCTGGCCGTAGATTGCGTAGTGGATCTTGATGCCGTTAGCTTCGGCTTCGCCGCTACGGTCGGTGGCGATCGGCGCCGGGGTCGGCGGCAAGGTCTCCCAGCGCTCTGCGGCGCCGGCGGGCAATGCTAAGAAAGCGAGGACGGCGGCGAGGGCGAACTGGCGCATAAGGCTTCTCCGGAGACCCGTCAGGTCCGCGTCAGCTTTTCGCCTTTCGCCCTTTCATGCAAGCGTGATCAACTTGGCTCACAGAGGCTCGCGAGTGCCAGTCAGCGACATCGACACAGGAAAAGGAAAGTCCACCGAAGAGCATGTCCAACCCGTTCTTCACCATTGGGCATTCCACCCGTCCGATCGACGAGTTTGTGGCGCTGTTGACGACTGCGGAAGTCAAGCTCGTCGTCGACGTGCGGACCGTTCCGCGCTCGCGGACCAACCCGCAATTCAACCGCGACGCGCTCCCCGCGTCACTCGCTGCGCATGGCATCGCGTATGAGCATCTCGCCTCACTCGGGGGACTTCGCGGAAAACAGCCTGGCGTGAATTCCGACGTCAACGGCTTCTGGAAGAACGCAAGCTTTCATAACTACGCCGACTACGCGCTGAGCCAAGAGTTCCGCTCAGGTCTTGAAAAACTGCGCGCGCTTGGTCAC
>DATCEJ010000677.1:0-6069 GCA_036510135.1 Roseiarcus sp.
GGAAGCGCCTGCCAGGAAGGCGAATTCCGAGGAGGATATCGACGCTCTGCGCAGTCAGCTGTCCGACATGCAAAGGCGCCTTGAGTCTTTGGCCAAGAAGGATGAGACGCCTTAAAAGCGATCCTTGCGCGTGCGGAGTTCCCCGAACACCGCCGCGGGCTGCGCGCCACTCATGCCGACCGAGGCCTGAATCGCCGGCTCCTCCACACGTAGAAACGGATTCGCGGCAAGCTCGGCTGCGATATTCGTCGGCAAGGTCGGATGGCGCTCGGCGCGCAGCCTCGCGATCTCCTCGATTCGAGCCTTCAGAACCGGATTGCCGGGTTCGACGGTGATGGCGAACCGGCCATTCGCCTGGGTGTATTCATGCCCGCAATAGATTTGGGTCTCCCCGGGAAGGGCGGCAAGCTTGGCCAGCGAGCTCCACATGACCGCAAGGGGCGTCTCGAACACGCGTCCGCAACCGAGCGAGAACAGCGTGTCTCCACAGAAGGCGACTGCGTCGTCCTCGAAATGATAGGCGATGTGGCCAAGCGTGTGCCCGGGGGTTTCGATGACTTTCGCTGCAAGCGATCCCACGCGGGCCATGTCGCCCTCCTTCACCTGATGATCGAGGAAAGGAATTCGCGCCGCGTCCTTCGCCGGACCCCAAATCTTCGCGTTCGGGAATTTTGCCCGCACCTCCGGAACGCCCTGAATGTGGTCGGCGTGATGATGGGTGATCAGGATGTCGGTCAAGTTCCAACCCTGCTCCGACAAAGCTGCGAGGGTGGGTCCTGCTTCCGGCACGTCGACGCAGGCCGTCGCCCCTGTCGTCGAATCGTGCACCAGGGCGCCGTAATTGTCGGTGAGACAAAGATATTGATGGATGCTGATCGTCATGGGCGATTGCTCGGCGGTTTCGTCGTCGGGTTTATCCGGGCTTTGCGCGGCGCCTAAGCCCCCGTCCCTGACCGCACTCCTCTATAAAGCCTCGCCTGGTTCCTGTCTCTCCTCCGCGGCTTCTCGTTCGCGCGTTGCGCTCCCGATGCATTGCGAAAGATCGGGCGCTGGTTCAAAGTCAGGGATCCCCGTCCGGCCGATACCGATGCCCCTCGACGTCCTCAGTTTGCAGAGCTTTTACGGTTCGCCGCTCGGCGGCGTCGCCCGCAGGCTGATCGGGCGCGTGATCCGTGAGCGCTGGAGCAGCAGCGCCGGCCTCTCCATCGCCGCACTGGGTTACGGAGCGCCGTATCTCGACCGATTCCGCGATGGCGCTCGCCGATGCCTGGCTTTGATGCCGGCTGAACAGGGGGTCGCAATCTGGCCCGACGGCGACCGATGCGCGGCGGCCCTCGTCGACGCGCAAATGTTGCCGTTGCCTGACGGCTCCATCGACCGGCTGTTGATCGCTCACGCCCTGGAGGCAGCCGATCGGCCGGACGCGCTGCTTGAAGAACTGTGGCGCATCACTTCGCCGGAGGGTCGAATGATCGTGATCGTTCCCTCCCGCCGGGGCGTCTGGGCGCGCACGGACAGCACGCCTTATGGACAGGGCCTGCCCTATTCGAAATCCCAGCTTCGCGACTTGCTTTATGGAGCGGAGTTCCAGCCGATCTTCTGGGGCGAAGCGCTTCACGCGCCGCCGGTCGCCCGGCCTTTCATGATACGGTCCGCGACGACGATCGAGCGGGTCGGCGGAGCGCTTGGGGCGCCGTTCGCGGGCGTTTACATTGTCGAGGCGATCAAGCAGGTTCGCCGGCCGGTCGGCATCCGTAAAGTCGCCCGAGCGCGATTGCCTCCCCTGAAACCCGCTCTCGCGCCCATCGCCCGGCGCGAGCGCCACTCCGAATAACAGCTCTCGCGGGGTTGGCGCCGCCGATGCGCCATGCTTTGAAGGCCGCGCGTCGACCTCCAAACCCAAGGCGAATTCCTATGGCTGATCGTCTTCTTGTCCTCTTGCGCCACGGTCAGAGCGAATGGAACCTTGAGAACCTGTTCACGGGATGGCGCGACGTGGACTTATCCCCCGCCGGTGTCGAGGAAGCCAAAGAGGCCGGGCGCCGAATGAAGGCGCATGGAATCGCCTTCGATCTCGTCTTCACCTCGGCCCTGATCCGCGCCCAGCGCACGCTGACTTTAGCGCTGGCTGAAATGGGGCTGACCGGCCTGCCGGAAGAGCGGGATCAGGCCCTCAACGAACGCGACTATGGCGATCTTTCCGGGCTCAACAAGGACGATGCGCGCAAGAAATGGGGCGCGGAGCAGGTCCACATTTGGCGGCGCAGCTACGACATCAATCCACCAGGCGGGGAAAGCCTGAAGGATACGGTCGCGCGCGCCCTCCCCTATTATTGCCAGAACATCCTGCCCCCAGTGCTTGACGGCAAGCGCGTCTTGGTCGCGGCGCACGGGAACAGTCTGCGCGCGCTGGTCATGGTGCTCGACCGCCTGACGCCGAAGACGATTCCGACCATGGAGCTCGCGACCGGGGTGCCCCTGGTCTATCGGCTCAACGCCGACTCGACCGTCGCGAGCAAGGAGATCCTGACGGCTTGACCGGTAATTTGCTGTTAGCCTTAACGATTTGTGAAGACGCTCGGCGCCATGTTGACCTCACGTGATTTGCGCTTCGCAGAGGTCGGCAATGTTGGCGAAAGCTTCAGGTTTTGGGTTCGCGGCGATCGCCGCGTGTCTGTTTGCGACGGGCGCCGAAGCCAGCCAATATGAGTTTCTTGCGGCGCCGCAAATCAATCTGTCGCTGGTCTACCGCCTCGATAAATTGTCGGGCGACGTCATCGCCTGCCAATTCGCGCACAACCCGGGGCGACCCGATGTCGGCCCGGGCGCGTTCGGCGTCACCTCCTGCTATCGCAGCGGCGACGGCGCGACGAAGCAGGAGCCCAGCGACTATGGGCTGATCGCGACGCGCCACGAGCAGGAAGGCGGCGTGTTTCGCGTCGATTATCGCACCGGCGCGCTCAGCATTTGCTATCTTTATTTCCAGCGTGAGAAGCAGGGCGATCACGAAGCGATTGCGGACCAGTATGTCGTATGCACGCCGCAGTGGAAGCAGGCGACCCCCGCACATTCAGGCGGCGCGGTCAGCGAATTGCCGGCCGCCACTCCAGCGCGGGACTAAGCCCAGCTCGCGGTCGCGCGCGGCCATTGTCCTCTGCTTTTGGCCTAACCAACCCCCTCATTCTGAGGCGCCCCGCGGCAGCGGGGCCTCGAAAGCCTGTCCTGAGCTTGTCGAAGGGAGTGGTCCAGTTGGCGCCGCCGGTCTCGCGGGCTCTCATGCGTCCTTCGAGACGCGCCTTTGGCGCTCCTCAGGACGAGGCAGAGGATGGCGGGCGATTTCGATCGTCCCGGGACATGGTGCAATTCGGTCGACCCACGATCGTCATTGCGAGCGAAGCGAAGCAATCCAGGGGAACGTAGGGCGCTCGTCGGCGCCTGGATCGCCACGTCGCTTCGCTCCTCGCGATGATTCCCTCCGTTCTCCCTAGCCTTTAGCCCTTCCCTATGTTCGCCAACGATGACGACACGATTTTCGCGCCCGCGTCCGGGGCCGGCCGAGCCGCGATCGCCGTCTTGCGCATATCCGGCCGCGGCTGTTCGGTGGCGCTCAAGGCGCTTGCGCCAGGGGCGGAGTTTCCCGACCGCCGCGCTGTCCTGCGAATGCTGCGCCATCCTCAGTCCCGGGAGCCGATCGACCGCGCGTTGATCACCCGGTTTCACGCGCCTCGCAGCTTCACCGGCGAAGAGATGGCGGAGATCAGCGTCACCGGCGGGCGGGCGGTCACGTCCGCCGTCGTCCGGGCGCTCGCGCTCGTGCCCGGACTGCGCCCCGCCGAGCCCGGAGAGTTTGCCTGGCGCGCGTTCATGAACGGGAAAATCGACTTGTCCGAGGTCGAGGGGCTTGCCGATCTGGTTGAAGCCGAGACAGAGGCGCAGCGCCAACAGGCGCAACGGATCGCCGGCGGGGCGCTGAGCCGCGAATGCGAGGCGATCCGTCGAAGCCTCCTCGAGGCCATGGCGGCGGTCGAAACGCAGATCGACTTCACCGACGTCGAGGACGCGTCAGATTTCACGCTTGAAACTGTGAGACGCGCGTCGCGCGCTGCGCTCAAGCGGATCGATCGGGCCCTCGCGACTGCGGATTCGGCTCAGCGTCTGCGAGAGGGTTTTACGGTCGTGATTGCCGGGCCTCCCAATGTCGGCAAGTCCACGCTCATGAACGCGCTTGCTGGCCGCGACGTCGCGATCACTTCGCCCATCCCCGGAACAACCCGAGATTTGATCGAGGTGTTTCTCGACCTGCGCGGTTATCCCGTCATTCTCGTCGACACGGCGGGCATTCGCGAGAGCCATGATCCGATCGAACAGGAAGGCGTCGCGAGAGCGCGCCGCAAAGCTGAGAGCGCGGACCTGATGCTGTGGCTGGACGACGGGGAAGACAGCCCGTCGCCGACGATGGAATCTCCCGCATTGCTGGTGCGGACCAAAATCGACCTCGAGGCCGCGGCCGCGCTGGCGGGAGACGCGGCGAACCTTGCCATCTCGGCAAAAACGGGGGCGGGGGTTGACCTGCTGCTTGACGCCATTGCCGATCTGGCCGAAGAGCGCATGTCTTCGCGTGAGCCGGCTTTGTTGACTCTTGAAAGGCACCGGCGCGGTTTTCAGGACGCGCGAAAAGCGCTGGCCTCAGCGCTGGCGCCAGACGTCGCGGAGCCTGAACTGATCGCGGAGGATCTTCGCCGCGCAGCCTCCGCGATGGATCGCATTGTCGGGCGGATCGGCGTTGAAGATGTGCTTGGAGAGATCTTTGCACGGTTATGTGTAGGGAAGTAGTCGAGCGCCGCATGTTTACTGACCCCGCAGCGGATATCGAAAACCTCATTCTCAGGAGCGCCAAAGGCGCGTCTCGAAGGATGATCCAGAAAGCGACGCCAGCGAACCCCTTTCGCGTCTTGGAACGCCCTTCGAGGCCGCTTCGCGGCGCCTCAGGGCGAGGGCTGGGTGTTTCACGTGAAACAGGCGGGCGGCGATGAGATTTGACGTCGTTGTCATTGGCGGGGGCCATGCCGGATGCGAAGCCGCAACGGCCGCGGCGCGTTGCGGAGCGCTGACCGCGCTGGTCACCCATCGCTTCGCAACGATCGGCGAGATGTCCTGCAATCCCGCGATCGGGGGCTTAGGCAAAGGCCATCTGGTGCGCGAGATTGACGCCCTCGACGGCGTCATGGCGCGCGCCGCCGATGCGGCCGGCATTCAGTTCCGCGTCCTCAACCGCCGCAAGGGGCCGGCGGTTCAGGGACCGCGCGCCCAGGCGGACCGCAAGCTTTATCGGCGCGCCATGCAGGCTCTCGTCGCCGAGACCGCGAACCTGACCATTGTCGAAGGCGAGGCGGCGCGGATCGCATCCATCGCCAGCGCCGTCGCAGGGATTGAGCTGGCGGACGGCCGGGTGATCTCCTGCCGCGCAATCGTCCTCACCACCGGCACTTTCCTGCGCGGAATGATCCACCTCGGCGACCAGCGGACGCCGGCCGGGCGTTTCGGCGATCCGCCTTCGGTATCGCTCGCGCAAAGTCTCGACGGCGCCGGGTTTACGCTGGCGCGGCTCAAGACCGGAACGCCGCCTCGGCTCGATGGCGGAACGATCGACTGGGACCGCCTTGAGATCCAGCTCGGCGATCCGGACCCGGAGTTCTTCTCTTCGATGACGACAGGGGTCACGGCGCCTCAGCTCCCGTGCCACATCACTCGCACCAATGCCGAGACGCATCGAATCATCCAGGCGGATGCGCATCTTTCCGCCGTTTATTCCGGCGCGATTTCCGGGCGCGGCCCACGCTATTGTCCGTCGATCGAGGACAAAGTTATCCGGTTCGCCGATCGCGACAGCCATCAGATTTTTCTCGAGCCGGAAGGCGTCGACGATCCAACCGTCTACCCGAACGGCATTTCGACCTCGCTGCCCGAAGAGACGCAGCGCGCGCTCGTGGCGACGATCCCCGGTCTAGAGCATGCGCGTATCCTGCGCCCCGGCTACGCGATCGAATATGACTATATCGACCCGCGCGG
>DATCEJ010000678.1:0-8119 GCA_036510135.1 Roseiarcus sp.
CGGATGATCGAACTCGGCGGCAAGGTTCGCGTGCCGACAACCCTCAACGTCGGCTCGGTCGACCTCATTCATCCCGAGCTTTTCCGCGGCACAAAGGAGCATGCGGAGAACGGAGCGCGGCTCATGCGGGCGCATGTCGAGCTCGGCTGCGCGCCCACCTTCACCTGCGCGCCCTATCAGACCATGTGGCGCCCGCGCTTCGGCGCGCAAATCGCCTGGGGAGAGTCGAACGCCATCGCCTTCGCCAATTCCGTGATCGGCGCGCGCACCAATCGCTATGGCGATTTCATCGACCTCTGCTGCGCGATGACCGGCCGCGCTCCCGCTTATGGCTTGCACCTGAGCGAAAACCGCGTTGCGCGGGCGCTCGTAGAGATCGCTGCCATCCCGGAGGATTGGGATAGTGAGCAGCTCGCAGTGGCGGTCGGCCATGCGATCGGACGTCGCTGCGGCGGCCTCATTCCCGCGATTGTCGGCCTGCCTGCAGGCCTCAGCGAGGATGATTTGAAGGCGTTGGGCGCGGCCGCCGCCTCGTCCGGCGCGGTGGCGCTGTTTCATGTTGTGGGCCGCACGCCGGAAGCTCCGGACCTTGAGACCGCTTGCGGCGGTCTGACGCCCGAGCTTCGCCTGCAACTGACAGCCGAAGATTTGCGCGAGGCCGCGCGCTCACTCTCCAATCTGGACGAGGGCGCCCCCCTTGGCGCCGTCTCGCTCGGCACGCCGCATTTTTCGATTGATCAATTCGTCCGCCTCATGCCGCTCCTCGACGGCGAGCGTCCGCTTATCGACATCTTTGTCAATTGCAGCCGGGCGACATTGGACGAAGTTCGCATGCGTGGTTGGGAAAAGCCGCTCCACAATGCTCGGGTCACGCTGGTCGCGGACACCTGCGTCTATGTCAGCGCGCTGATGAAGCCCGGCGTCGGGACGATCATGACCAACTCTGGAAAATGCGCCTATTACGCCCCTGGCAACCTTGGAGTCGGGGTCGCTTATGGGTCGCTTCCTGAATGCATTGCTTCAGCGCGCGCCGGCAAGGTGGTGCGGCTATGAGCGCGCGGGCGTTCGACGCTGTGACCCTTGTCCATGGCGCCGCGTCCGGGCCTGTTCTGCGGCTCGACGAGCCGCTCAGCTTCTGGGGCGGGCTCGATTCGGCGACGGGAACGATCATCGATCGCCTGCACCCGCAGTGCGGCGCGTGCGTGGCGGGCGCCATGTTGATGATGCCGACGGGGCGCGGCTCAAGCTCGGGCAGCGCCACGCTTGCCGAGGCGCTGCGTCTCGGCGCTGGGCCGGCAGCGATCCTGATGCTGGAGCGTGACGCGATCGTCGTCGTCGGCGCGATGGTCGCAGCCGAGCTCTACGGGCTTGCGTGCCCGGTCGCGCTAGCTGACGCGCGAGATTGGGAGTCGTTGGGGGCCGCGGCCAGCCTCACATTGGAGGCCGGCCCGGACGGCGCTGCGATCAGCGCCGACCTTTGACCTCACGCCCAAGGCGCGCGCCGCCCGAGCGAAAGTCCGGACGGCGGCTCGATCGCGTCTCGACGGCGACAGGCCTGCCGCCTCGCGCGTCCCGATGCGGCATGTGATGCGGACGTTTCGATGACGGCGCGGGCGCAGGCGCGCTGGCCACCTTACGCACGACAGGCGCGGGCTTTGGGCCTGCCATGCCGCGGCGGTCGGTCTTCGGCAGATTGAGCCGCGTCAGGCGCTCGATCGCTCGCAAGAGGTCGCGTTCTTCATGGTCGCAAAGCGAGATCGCCTGTCCTGCTTTGCCCGCTCGCGCGGTGCGGCCGATGCGATGAACATAAGCCTCGGCGACCTGCGGCAGTTCGAAATTGACGACATGGCTGACGCCGTCGATGTCGATGCCGCGCGCCGCGATGTCCGTCGCAACCAGCGCCCGCGTCTCTCCGCCGCGGAAGGCGGCCAAGGCGCGCTCACGCTGGCCCTGGCTCTTATTGCCATGAATGGCGGAAGCGTCGATGCCCGCCTCGTCGAGGGTGCGGGCGACGCGGTCGGCGCCGTGCTTGGTGCGGGTGAAGACCAGGACGCGCGTCAGTTCGGAATCATTGAACAATTCGACCAGCAGGTCGCGTTTCCTCGCCGCTTCGATCAGGAGGACGTTATGCTCGACGCGGTCGGCGGTCTTGGCGGCGGGCGTCACCGAGACCTCGATCGGGTCCCGCAGCAATTCGCCGGCGAGCGCGCGAATGTCTGTGGGCATTGTCGCGGAGAAAAACAGGTTCTGCCGCTGCCTGGGCAATTCCCGAACGACGCGGCGGATTGGTTTAACGAAGCCGAGATCGAGCATCTGGTCGACTTCGTCAAGCACCAGAAATTCGACCGCGTTGAGACGCGCGACGCCGGCGTCGAGATGATCGAGAAGCCGGCCGGGCGTCGCGACCAGCACATCGAGGCCGGCTTGAAGCGCGCGAATCTGAGCGCCATGCGGCACGCCGCCGAACACGACTGCGATCTTCAAACCAAGCCCGTCGGAGAGGTCGCGGAAGCTTTGAGCGATCTGGCTCGCGAGTTCGCGCGTCGGGCTCAGCACGAGCACGCGCGCGCCGCCTCTCGGCGCTGGGCGCCGGTCGGTCACGATCTTGTTGAGGATCGGCAACGCGAAGGCCGCCGTCTTGCCGGTGCCTGTCTGAGCGATGCCAATGAGATCCCGGCCCTGCATCAGCGGCGGGATGGCCTGGACCTGAATCGGAGTCGGACGCGTATAGCCAAGCTTGGCCAGCGCTGTATTGAGGGGCGCGGCGAGGCCGAACCCGTGAAAATTATCCAAGGTGAAGTCTTTCGAAATACCGCGACGACGCGAGACGCGCCTATGGCGGCGGGGGGCTAGGGAACGCCCCGCGTGTCCGGACGTCGAATGAAGATTAAGGGCGGTCGGCAGGCGGACTGAAAGTCCTTCACGCGGCCGGAGCGCCAATGACCGCGCGATCGCGGCTTGACCCGCATGTGGACTCGGAGAGCCGCAAAGTCAAGGATAAATCGATGCGAACCATGCGACTTAGCGCCGCCGCCTCAGGCGCTTACCGCGAGGTGTCCGTGGAATCGCTGGCGCAATTCCGTCTTGAGGAGCTTGCCCGTCGCGGTGTGGGGGAGAGCGTCGACGAACACGACATCGTCCGGCAGCTGCCACTTCGCCAGCTTTTCTGACAGGAATTGCAACAGCGCCGCTTTGGTCGGCTTCCGCCCCTCGCGGGGATGGACGATCAGCAGCGGGCGCTCCTGCCAGACCGGATGTTCGACCGCGATCACCGCAGCTTCGAACACGTCGGGATGCGACATGGCGAGGTTCTCGATCTCGATCGAGGAAATCCACTCGCCGCCCGACTTGATGACGTCCTTCAGCCGGTCGGTGAGCTGCACGTAACCGTCGGGATCAATCGTTCCCACGTCGCCCGTGCTGAGCCAGCCGTCCTTGTCTACGACCTTCCCACCCTCGCCCTTGAAGTAGCCCGAGATCACCCAGTTTCCCCGCACCTTCAATTCGCCAACGGAAACGCCGTCGTGCGGCAGATCTCTCCCGTCGTGGTCGACCAGCTTGAGTTCGATCCCGAACACTTGACGCCCCTGCTTGACCTGCATGTCCGTAAGTTCCGATGCGCTGACACCCTCGTGCTTGGCAAGCGGTGAGCCGGCGGTCGCGAGGGGGCTCGTTTCGGTCATCCCCCAAGCGTGCAGCACGGTCGCGCCAAGCAGTTCGCGGAACTTCTCGATCGTCGCGCGCGGCGCCGCCGAACCGCCCGAGCCAACCATCCTCAACTTCAGCTTGGAAAGGTCGAGCTTCGCCTTGTTCGCCCCCACCCAGGCAAGGAAGTTCAGCCAGATCGTGGGAATACCGAAAGCCTTGGTGCACTCCTCGGTCTCAAGCAGCATGTAAAGGCTTTCGGGATCGAGCTTCGGACCGGGGAGTACGAGCTTTGCTCCGCACATCGCCGCGGAAAACGGCAGGCTCCACGCGTTAGCGTGGAACAGCGGCACCACGGTGAGGATCGAATCGCCCGCCACAAGGCCGAATGCGTCGGCCGCACAAGCGGCGAGCGCGTGCAACAGCGTCGAGCGATGAGAGTACATCACACCCTTTGGATTGCCGGTCGTGCCGGAGGTGTAGCAGAGCGTCGATGCGGTGTTCTCGTCGAGAAGCGGCCATTCGTACTCGGGCGAAGCCTTCGCCAGGAGATCTTCATAAGCGAGAAGCCCGTCTAGCTTCGACTTGGGAAGATGGCTTCCCCCGCAAAGCGCGACCCAGCCGCGCACAAGCGGCAGGCGTGGGGCGAGATCCTCGATGAGCGGCGCAAAGACCGGGTCGAAGAACACATACGCGTCTTCCGCGTGATGCATGATGTATTGGATCTGGTCGGGAAAGAGGCGCGGATTGACCGTGTGCAGAACGCGTCCCGAGCTGGTCACGCCATAGTAGATTTCGAGATGCCGCCAGCCGTTCCAGGCGAGCGTCGCGACGCGGTCCCCGGGTTTCGCCCCGAGCGTGTCGAGCGCATTGGCGACTCGTTTGGCGCGCGCCGCGACTTCGGCGTAAGTCGAGCGGTGGATCGCCCCCTCCGAGTCGCGGGAGACGATCTCACGTTGCCCGTGCCAGGTCGAGGCGTAGTCGACGAGGCCCGATATCAGGAGCGGGCGCTGCTGCATCAGTCCGAGCACGTTTGCCTCCCTTGGCCTCGTTGGGCCTCGTCGAAGCCTCCGGCGCGGGCTTGAGCGATCGAGCCGCTCCTCCGGACCGTGACGTCCGACGCTGATTTGGAGTTTATCCAGTTCCCGCCTGTTGGCAATGCGGGAAAGGATCATCGGCTGTCGTCGCGTTGCGTCGGATTGACCGGGTCTCGCGCCGATGCGAGGTAGCGCCGCTGCAAACAATTCGAGAAGGGCTGCGCGATGGTCGAAGTGTTGGGGCTGGGCAATTCACTTGTCGATCTTCTTGCCTATGCGGACGACAATTATCTCTCCGCCCAGGAGATGCTGAAGGGCGCGATGAACCTGATCGACGAGGATCGCGCCGAGGCGCTCTATGCCGCCCGCGTCGATCCGCGCGTCATCTCAGGCGGGTCGGCCGCCAACACCATCGTCGGCGTCGCCTCGTTTGGCGTCCCGGCCGCGTATATCGGCAAGGTGAAACAAGACCCGCTCGGCGCGGCATTCGCGGATGACATCCGCTCGACCGGCGTTGCTTTCTCGACCTCGCCCGCCGAGCAAGGACCAAGCACAGGGCGCTGCTTCATCTATGTCACGCCCGATGGCGAGCGGACGATGAACACCTATCTCGGCGCGAGTTCCTATCTCGCGCCTGCGGACGTGGACGAGGCCCTCGTCAAGTCGGCGAAGGTCGTCTATCTCGAAGGCTATATGTGGGATCGCCCGGCGGCCAAGGCGGCATTCCAGAAGGCCGGCGAGATCGCCCGCGCCGCCAACCGCAAGGTGGCCCTCACTCTGTCGGATTCGTTCTGCGTCGACCGGTTCCGCGGCGAATTCATCGAGCTTATGCGCTCGGGGACCGTCGATACGATCTTCGCCAACACCGATGAGGTTCTGTCGTTGTATCAGACGCCGGATTTCAAGGAGGCGCTGGACAATCTGCGCGCAGAGGGCGTGCTCGGAATCGTCACCCGTTCGGAAAAGGGCTGCATCATTGTCAATGGCGATCAGACCTGGGAGGTCCCGGCCTTCCCGATCGCCAAGCTCGTCGACACGACAGGCGCGGGCGACATGTTCGCCGCGGGCTTCCTCGCCGGGCTCGCCCGGGGGCAGGACATGGTCACTTGCGGACGGCTCGGCGTCATGGCCGCGGCCGAGATCATCCAGCACATCGGCGCGCGGCCCAACGCGTTGTTGGCGGGGCTCGCGAAAGAGAACGGCGTCGCTGTCTAAACGCTTGCTCGCGGGATCGCTCCCGCCTCCTCAAAGGCGATGGTGCCTTAGGCGGCGAAAACAGGAAAACCGGCGGACAACAATTTATTGCAGAAAATCAGCAATTAAGGTAGGTTGCCGCATGCGCAATCCTGACTCTCTGAATGCAAAGGTGGACTGGCGCCTTTCTCCGGCGCTTCTGCCGCGGAGAAGGGACCGAGAATTTTTTTCTGGCGAAAAATCCTTGTAACTCATTGATAAGTCACGATTCGGACGAGAGAATCCAAGGAAATCCAAGGAAATCCAACGCTCATAATTGGGGGGTTTCGCAGCGAAGCGGCCATCGCCCAAGAAAACCCAAACGAACCGAGGACCCTATTCGGTTGCCGACGCAGGCGTCGCCTTCGTCTCGCTGAGATGGCGCTTGAAGTCGCTCATCGAAGCGAACTGAAACGTGCCTTCGCCCGTTTCGGCCTCGATCGAGCCGTCGGAGAAGATCTTATAATTGGCCCCGGCCGACGAATAGCTGCCTATCATGCTCGGCGGTCCCTGCGGCTCTTCCGGCGTTTCGAGGACCGTTTCGATCGGCTCGAGTGACGGTAAATGCCCGCTGCGGTTGAAGTTGATCGGGCTCTCGTCCTCGGCCCCAGGCGCTTCGTCCAGGCTCTCAGGCGCCCGCGCATCAATCGTCGACGGCGCGGCAGAGACGGCTTCCGCCAGCGCGGCCTCGGTCGAGGGCGTCACCTCGAAGGCTGTTGCGCCGGCCAAATGCGCAGCCGATTGTCGCACGACCTTCGTGAGCGTGCCGATCCGCCAGGTTAGAACCCCGATGGCGAATGTCACGACTGCGGCGCACGCGGCGGCCGCTCCGGACAGCGCGTACAAAACGCCGGTGCTCGTCGGCAACAGATCGAGGCTCTCATACCCGCTCGCCGCCGCGGCGATCAGCAAAATGAGGCTTAAGGCGAAGATCAGGATCGCCACTAGACCGACGCCCACATTGTATCAAAACCTCAATCGAGTCAGCAGTCTAACTTGAACACGGGCATATCGGCCGATTCGCGTTTCAATGAGGTGAATCGCGGGCGCCAAAAATCGCGGAACCGACGCGCACATACGTCGCGCCGAGCTGCACCGCAAGCGGCCAGTCAGCGCTCATGCCCATAGAACGTTCGGTCAGTCCGTTGCGTTCCGCGATGACGCTGAGCAGACCGAAATGCGGCGAGACCATCTCGTTTGCCGGAGGGATGGCCATCAGGCCCTCGATCGTCAATCCATAAGTCTGTCGGCAGACCGCGATAAAGGCGTCGGCGTCCTCGGGAAGGACGCCCGCCTTCTGCGCTTCCCCTCCGGTGTTGACCTCGACGAACAGGCGAGGTCGCTTGCCGACCCGGTCGATTTCACGCGCAAGCGCGGCGGCGATTTTTTCCCGGTCGACCGTCTCGATCACGTCGAAAGTCTCCACCGCCTCGCGCGCCTTGTTGCTTTGCAGGGGGCCGATCAGATGAAGCTCGATGGTCTTGCCGAGATCGCCCGCGCGCGCCCGCAGGTCGCGCCATTTTGGAATGGCCTCCTGCACCCGGTTCTCGCCAAAGCGTGTCTGGCCGGCGCTCGCGATCGTGGGCCACACTTCGTCGGCAGAAAAGGTCTTCGAGACGGCGACAAGCTTGATCGATTCCGGCGCCCGCCCGCAATCGCGCGCCCTCCGCGCGATTGATTCCCGGAGCGCTTTGAGGCGGGCTACCGCGTCTTGCTCGCCATGGTGCTGCGGCGCGCCGGTCAAACTTGTCTCCATCGCTCTTCCCGCCGCCTCTCGCAGCGGCGACTGCCATGACCCATTGTGCGCCAAAAGGAAACGCGAACTCAATCGTCAGCCGTCGGCGGCCGGCCTCTTGCCTTTTGCTTGAAGCCCGCGCATGAGGGCCGACCTTCCCCAGTTCAACGACGGCTTCCATGGGCTTTAAATGCGGCATTGTCGGCCTGCCGAATGTCGGCAAGTCGACGCTTTTCAACGCGCTGACGCAGACCGCCGCCGCGCAGGCGGCCAATTACCCATTCTGCACCATTGAACCCAATGTTGGCGATGTCGCGGTGCCAGACCCCCGTCTGGCGACGCTGTCGAAGATCGCCGCCTCCAAGGAGATCATCCCGACCCGGCTGTCCTTCGTCGACATTGCCGGGCTCGTGCGCGGGGCCTCGAAGGGCGAAGGGCTCGGCAATCAGTTTCTGGCGAATATTCGCGA
>DATCEJ010000679.1:0-5148 GCA_036510135.1 Roseiarcus sp.
GAGCGCAGTCTTGCCGAACCCGAACAGTTGCTCGCCGAAGCGCGCCAGGTTCTGCGGGCCAAATTCCTGGCCGCCGACGTCGGCATAACGGGCGCCAACTTCCTCGTCGCCGAGACCGGAACCTCGATTATCGTCACCAACGAAGGCAATGGCGACCTGACGCAAATCCTGCCGAGAACGCACATCGTCATCGCCTCGATCGAAAAGATCGTGCCGACGCTCGAGGACGCGGCGCAGCTCTTGCGCGTGCTGGCGCGCTCGGCGACCGGACAGGACGCCTCGGTCTACACGACGCTCTCGACCGGGCCGCGCCGGCCGGGCGATCCCGACGGGCCGAGGGCCTATCATGTCGTGATTCTCGACAACGGCCGCTCAACGATGCTCGGCGGCGAGTTCCAGGATATGCTGCGCTGCATACGCTGCGGCGCCTGCATGAACCATTGCCCGGTCTATCAGGCGGTCGGCGGCCATGCTTACGGCTGGGTCTATCCGGGGCCCATGGGGGCGGTGCTGACGCCTTCGCTCATCGGCGTCGCCGAGGGCGGGCAATTGCCCAACGCCTCGACCTTCTGCGGCCGCTGCGAAGAGGTGTGCCCGGTCCGCATTCCGTTGCCTGGGCTGATGCGACACTGGCGCGAGCGCGAGTTCGAACGCCGCCTGTCGCCCGCGCCGATGCGCTATGGTTTGGGCTTCTGGGCGTTCTTCGCCAGCCGTCCGGCGCTCTATCGAATGGCGACGGGTCTCGCGGCGCGCGCCATGCACCTCGCCGGCCGAAACAAGGGCCGCTTCGCCTCGTTGCCCTTCGCTGGCGGCTGGACGCGCTATCGCGATCTTGCGGCGCCGCAGGGGGCCACGTTCCAGAGCCAGTGGCGATCGCGGAGCGGAGCGGTTCGATGAGTTCCCGCGCGGCGGTATTCGCCAGCATTCGCCGCTCGCTCGCCGTCACCGGCGACGAAGCGACGCGCCGGTTCGAAGTCGAGACGCGTCTCAAGCAGGCGCCGCCCGGAATTGTGCCGAAGCGCGGTCAGGGCGACGTCTCGGCCCGGGTCGCGACTTTCAAGGCCGAGGCGGAGCGGGCGCAAACGAGCGTGACTGAGGTCAAGGAATGGGCGGACGCGCCGGCGGAAATCGCCCGTTACTTGCGCGAGAGCAATTGTCCGGCGACGCTGCGCATGGGCGACGATCCGCGTCTGACCGCAATGCCGTGGAGCGAGACCACGCTCGAAGTTATGCGCGGCCCTTCTGATGGCCACGACCTCAACGCGGTCTCGGCCGCCTTCGCCGGGATCGCCGAGACTGGAACGCTGGCGCTCGTTTCCGGCCCGGACAATCCGACGACTCTCAATTTTCTGCCCGACAACCACATCGTTCTCCTGCCGCGCGAGGCGATCGAAGCCGATTACGAGAGCGTCTTCGCCAAGCTCCGGGGCGTCTATGGCAAGGGCGACGCGCCGCGCACGCTCAACTTCATCACCGGCCCCTCGCGGTCGGCCGATATCGAGCAGACCCTGCTGCTCGGCGCGCATGGGCCCCGACGGCTGCATATTGTCGTGGTTGGCTGAATTCCTGCGATCTGCCGCCGCGACGACGGCCCGGATTAACGGCATGTTAATTGCTCCGGGTGTCTTACCGCAGCGCGAAAATTTTTATTCGCAACTGCAGCAAACGCCATAGTGCTGTCACGGTTGGCGCTTAACTCTACGTCACTGATCTCGCTTGGACTTGGGGGTAAACATGTCCATCAGCTCAGCTAATCCGCGACGGATTGCGGTCGCGGCCAGCTACGGTGCACTCGCAATCGGGTTGCCCTACGGGGCGGCTACCTACGCGTCTCCTGAATCGTCTGCGTGGGCGCTTATGGCGCTCTGTGTATGCGGCCTTGGCGTCGCCGGCTTCCGGCGGTCCCGAAGCAACCGGCTCTCGCCCGGGATCGAGTGAAAGCCAAAAGCGCATTCGCGCTCTCCAAGGGCCGCCCCTCGGGGCGGCCTTTGCTTTTCTGGCGCAAGCGTCGTAATGGGCGAAAAAACCAGCGCCAATGCCGCGATATTGCGCGCGGCGACGAATTGGTAACCTTAATGTGCATAGTGAATCGGTTTGGGGTGCGCATGATGCGCGTCTCGCCTCGTGTCGGGTGCTGTCGCATGACGCTGCGGGTTTTGTTTGCAGGCGCGCTTGCCGCGCTCCCTCTCCTCGTTTCGGGCGCGCTGGCGCAGACCGCTGCGACTCCGCCTGCCGCCACGACTTCCCCGGCGCCGTCGGCCAACCCGACAAGTCCGGCCGCCTCGTCCCCCTCTGCCGCGCCGCCCGCGCAGGTCGAGGCCAGTCCGACCGTCCAGGCCCCTGCGAATCAGCCGGCGACGACCACGTCAGCCTCGCCGTCCAATCCGGCAAGCCCGCCGGCATCGAGCCTCGTAAGCCCGTTCATGCCAGCCGGGGCGCCGACGGTGGGGACCGATTCTGCGCCGGGCGCTTCACCGTCTACGACTGCGCCTGCTCTCCCGGTTCAGGCCGCGGCGCCACCGAAGCCGAAGAAAGTCGCGCCGCCGCGCGAGACCGCGCTCAGTGACGATCCTCGCCCGACCCTTCAGCCCGACACCTTCTTTGCGACCGCCAAGGCGTCTGAGCGCTATTCCGCGATCGTGGACGCGGGCGGCTGGCCAACGGACATCGCTGCGATCGGTCCCGGAACGAAGGGCCCCGCAGTGGCGAAATTGCGCAAGCGCCTGGCGATCGAAGGCGACCTGTCCGGGGCAGAAGCAAGCGGGCTCGCTTGGGACAACGGGCTCACGGCGGGCGTCAAGCGCTTCCAGGCGCGCATGGGGCTCCGCCAGACCGGCATCGTCTCCGGCGCGACGCTGAAAGCCATCAACATTCCGGCGAGAGTGCGGTTCAAGCAGTTGGCCTCCAGCGCCGATCGCTTGGCAGGGTCCAATTTCTCCTTCGAGAACAGATACGTCGTGGTCAACCTGCCCTCGACCTCGGTCGAGGCGGTCGAGAACGGCCGTGTCGCCCATCGCTACGTCGCGATCGTCGGCGATCCGGAACATCCGTCGCCCGAGATTTCCGCCCATATCCAGGTCGTCAACCTCAACCCGACCTGGACGGTCCCGACATCGATCATCAGACATGAAATCATTCCCCGGATGCAGCGCGATCCGGGGTATCTCACGCGCGCCAAGATCCGGATTCTCGATGGGCAAGGCAAGGAGATCAATCCGAAGTCGGTGAACTGGAGCACGGAGCGGGCGGTGAATTACACGCTGCGGCAAGATTCGGGCGCCCACAATTCGCTCGGCTCGATTCGCATCGGCATGCCCAACAAGCTCGCCGTCTATATGCACGACACGCCCTCCAAGGGGGCGTTCGGCGCCGACTACCGATTCCTGAGCCACGGTTGTGTCCGGGTGCAGGGTGTTTACGATTACGCGGCGTGGTTGTTGGAAGGAACGCCTGGCGGACCTTCTGGCGGGTGGGACAAGGCGGCGCTTCAAGCCAAAATCAAGGAAGGCGCCCGCTACGACGTCAACCTGGCCAAGGCGGTGCCGGTGATCTGGGTCTATCTGACCGGCTGGTCGAACGGCGAGGGGCCGGCCAATTTCCGCGACGACGTCTACAATGTCGACAATGTCGGCGAAGCGCAGGTGAGCGCGCAAGCTACGCCGGTCAGGTGAAGACGTCAGGTGCTGCCGCCTGGAGCAGTTGCTGTCCTTGACCGGCGGTATCTGGCGTCTAGTCTAAAATACCAATCCCGGGGTAAGCATCTCAACGTCGGCGACTGCATGATCAAGCATGAGAGCATGTCCGTCGTCAAATAGTTTGGGACAGTTTGTGAGCGTCAGGAAGGGAGGCTCTGGCTCATCTGGTTGTGATGTTATGCCGCCTGCAGACGATGCTGCAAGCGGCGGTTTGCGATGGTCTTGCGTTTGATCCTTTCGCGTTCGAGGAGGATGCGCTCGGCCTGTCCAAAATAGACGTCAGCAGGCGTGAGATTGTCGAGGCTCTCGTGATATCGGGCGTGATTGTACCGCTCGATGAAAGCCGCGACCTGGCGTTCGAGCTCTCGCGGCAGATAGTAATGTTCCAGCAGGATGCGGTTCTTGAGCGTTTGATGCCAGCGCTCGATCTTGCCTTGCGTCTGCGGATGGTAAGGGGCTCCGCGGACGTGCTCCATGTTCTTCCCGTCCAGCCATTTGGCGAGATCGGCGGCCACGTATGACGAACCGTTGTCGGAGAGAAGCCGCGGCCGGTGAACGACGGTCATCCGATCGAGGCCGGAGGCTGCCAGCGCCATGTCCAGCGTCGCGGTGACGTCCTGCGCTGTCATGGTCGTACATAGCTTCCAGGCGACAATGAAGCGCGAGAAGTCGTCGAGCACGCTTGAGAGATAGTACCAGCCCCAGCCCGTGATCTTCAGATAGGTGAAGTCCGTCTGCCAGAGCTGGTTGGGCGCCGTGGTCTTGTCCTTGAACTCTTCGGCCGCCTTGATGACGATGTAGGCCGGGCTGGTGATGAGGTCTTGCGCCTTGAGCAGCCGGTAGACCGAGGCTTCCGAGACAAAATACTTCTTTTCGTCGCTGAAGCGGACCGCGAGTTCTCGAGGCGACAGTTCGGGCAGTTCCAGGGCCAGGTCGATGATCTGGCCGCGGACGGCCTCCGGGATGCGGTTCCAGACCCGATCCGGTCGAGACGGGCGATCGGCCAAGGCTTCCGGGCCGCCACGCTGGTGGCGGTCGTACCAGCGATAGAACGATGATCGGGGAATGCCGAGTTTCTCCAGCGTCCGCCGGGCCGGCAGATGCGATTGCTCGACCAGCCGTATGATCTCGGTCTTATCGGAGGGGGAAACTCTCATGCCGCGTCTCCCCCATCCCCGATCATGCTTTTTTTGAGCAGCCGGTTTTCGAGGGTGAGATCGGCGACGACCTCTTTGAGCGCCTGGGTCTCGCGGCGGAGGTCCTTCACTTCGTCCGACGTCGCGGCGCGGGCCGTATCCCCTGCAAGGCGCTTCTTCCCGGCCTCCAGGAACTCTTTCGACCAGCCATAGTACATCGACGAAGCGATGCCTTCGCGGCGACACAGCTCGGAGATGCTGTCCTCCCCACGCAGACCCTCCAGCACAATGCGGATCTTGTCCTCGGCGGAAAAATG
>DATCEJ010000680.1:0-3072 GCA_036510135.1 Roseiarcus sp.
AACCGATCGCTGAGGATCCGCCCGACCGATCGCGCCTGGTCACGCCCACGGGCGTTGAGGGGAATGTCGAGCTGTCCCTGCAGGCGGTTCTCGGAATTGTACGCCGTCTCGCCATGGCGCACGAAAATAAGGCGGTGCGGAAAGTCCGGCACGCTGAGATAATCCCCTCGAACACTTAGCCCGGCGCCCGGAGCCGCTCTCAGCGATCGAGCGAGAGGGGCCGGAATCCCCATCGCTTCCCCAGCGCCCGGCATTCGTTGACCGTTCCAACGCCCGCCGTTGTCGACACCGCACGCATGCATGCCGCGGCGCATGAATGTCCGAGTTCAAGACTCTCCATCATCGGCCATCGCTCGTGCAGCCCGTAGAGTATGCCGGCGGCGAAGGCGTCGCCGGCGCCGTTGGCGCCGACGATGGCGCTCGCGGGCAGAGCGACCGATCCCAGCGCAAGCCGCGATCCGTCGCGTCCGACCACCACCGCGCCTTGAGGAAAGTGGACCGCCGCCCAGCGCATCGAGCCGAGCGCGAGCACGTCTTCAATCGCCCGCACGACCGCGGCCGGGTCGGTCGAACCGTCCGGCCGCCGTGTCTCGCGTCCCGCCAGCGCGCCGATCTCGTAATCGTTGACGATGAGGCAATCGAGATGCGGGAGGCACGGCCGGCCGAGCCCGGCGAGCGTTTCGGCGCTGGTCGTCATCAATTCGAGATTGGCGCTGAGGCCAAATGCGCGAGCCTTGCGCAACACGGCGACCCAGCCATTCGCATCGTCCCGCCACGGCCGGTCCATGGCCTTGTGCGCTCCTGGCAACCCAAGGTGCAGGATTTTCGCATTGGTCGACGAGAAGTCGAAGTCGTCGGGAATCATCTCGGCCGCTACGCCCTGATGGTAGAAATGGGTGCGCCGGCCGTTGGACGCGACATTGAAAGCGTCGACGCTCATCGTCGCGCCCCCGGACGCAGCGCGAAGCGCCGTGCGGTTGACGCCGAGCGCATCGCACTGCTGAAAGAGAAAGCGCCCAAGGTCGTCATCGCCGACGACCCCCATC
Source organism: Roseiarcus sp. (assembly GCA_036510135.1). GTDB lineage: Bacteria > Pseudomonadota > Alphaproteobacteria > Rhizobiales > Beijerinckiaceae > Roseiarcus. Next base: position 1,047 of record DATCEJ010000680.1, read on the forward strand.
GCCTCGACGGCAAGTTCGGGATCGAGGCGCTTGAGGTCGAACGCCATGTTGGAGCCCGACCCGCCGTTCTGACGGTCGATCGCCAGGACCTCGTTCGAGGTATCCTCATCAGGCCAGCGTGCGATCGACTTGTTGAAATCGACGCACCAGGTGCCGGCCGACAGCACGCCGCACCGCGCGCTCATCCGATCAGCCCGGCTTGAGCGCGGATTCGGTGATCGTGCTGTCCAGCTCGATGTCGCGCGCCGGTTTCAGGCCCTGCTTCTGGAGCGCCGCATGGTAGGCTTTGACCGCCTCGGGCGGATTCATGGCGCCGTCCGCGACCGCGCGCATGAGACGCACGATGTCGAGTGGAGATTCGGCCAGGTTGATCTTGCGGCCGAACAGCGCCACGCGCGCGCCATACTTTTCCGCCTGATGGATGAGCTCGAAACAATCGCGGGTCGTACCCGCGCCGCCGCCCAGCACACCAACCACGAGGCCGGGGTCGAACGACGCCAGCTCTTCCAGCGCTCTCGGTCCGTTGTAGGCGATCTTGAGGAATTTTGGCCGCTCGGCTTCGGTGAGGCCGGCAAGACAGCGAACAATCGCGTCGTTGACGAACTGGGGCATGGTCTCCGGCGTCAGGCCACGCTCGACGTTCGGATTGAACACCTCGAGGAAATAAGAAAAGCCGTTGGCTTCGGCGTCGTCACGGAAATCCGTGAACGCCTCGAGCGAGGCATGGTCGGCATCGATGTCATTGGTGAAGGTGATCGAATAGAGCCCAAGGTCGGTCAGCGGCTTCACACGCTCGAGCGACGCGGTGCGGAACGGCCGCGACGGCTGGTTATGAAAGGACGCTCCACGATGGCGCCAGATGTCGGTCGCGTCATTGGCGCGAATAACCGGCTTGACCCCCGTCCCGGCGAAGACGTTGCGCTTGACGAGGCTTTCCAGATTCGAGACCGAGGTCAGCATGATGTCGACGACGTCCTGCTTGACGATCGCCTCAATCGAATCGAGGAACTGGGCGCGCGTCTTGAAACGCCCCTCGCCGGCGGCCGGTCCAACCGCATGCAGGCCCGGCCCCATATCGGGATCCTTGGCGTCGGCGATGATGAAATCTGAGCGCTTATAGGCGCCGTCGCGAATGCGCGCGAGCTTGTCGTCGAGTCTGAACATGCAATGCCTCTCCAGTTTGGCGGCCGGTTTACAGGGCCCGCCTTACGGATGGCAACTGGCTTGAGCGGGTCGCTGGCGATTCCAGCCGGTTGCCGCTAGCTTGCCGCCGCCAGCGGGGGCCCGCTTTTGCGGGTGGAGTGTCTATGGCCAAAAGTCTACACGCCCGTCGCAACACCCGGACCGTTCGGAGCTGGCTGATCGCCGCGGCTGGATTGGCGTCGGCTCTCGCGAGCGTCGCCGGGCCTGCGCGCGCGGCAGATGATGACCCGTATGCACGGCCGGAAGCCTGGCTCTGCCGACCGGGCGCGTCCGACCTCTGCGCCGCCCCTGTGGTCGCAACGGTCGTGCAAGGCGACGGCTCGCGCACAATCCGGGTCTTGAAGCCGAACCCTTCAGCGCCGATCGACTGCTTCTATGTCTATCCGACTGTCTCCGAAGATCCGGCTGGCAATAGCGGCATGACGAGCGGACCCGGTGAAAAGCGCGCGGTCGCGCAGCAATTCGCCGCCTTCGCCTCGGTCTGCCGGCCGTTCGCGCCCATTTACCGCCAGGTGACGATCGCGGGCGTCGAGGCGGTGCTCCGACACGAGCCGCTTCCGGTCGATTTCAAGCTTCCCTACGAGGATGTGCGCGCGGCGTGGCGACACTATCTCGCCCACGACAACGAAGGCCGCGGGGTCGTGCTGATCGGCCATTCGCAGGGCGCGCGAATCCTCTCGCGGCTCATCGCCCACGAGATCGAGGGCAAGCCCGAGCAGCGCCTCCTCGCCGGCGCTCTCATCCTCGGGTTCGACGTCGAGGTCCCCGAAGGCAAGGATGTCGGGGGCACGTTCAAGACGATCCCGCTCTGCCGCGCGGCGGC
>DATCEJ010000681.1:0-14955 GCA_036510135.1 Roseiarcus sp.
TTTGTCCATTGGCGAAGGAGCGCTCTCCTGATGTCACCACTCTAGCAGCGGCTTCTGCAATAGGGAAGAAATTGTTCACTTTTCGATTATCGAAATTGCCCCGCGACTGTTCCGCCGAGCGCTCAAGAACCGAAATGGACGGGAACAACATTGAGGCGACGCGGTATCGCCCCGCTATCATTTTTACTTGCTTTCTATAACCATCTGGGTTACATTCTGACCCGCAATAATCTTAGCTAGGAGAGATCAATGACAATCAGACCTTACAGCCCGCCCGAAAGGCGGAGAAAGCATCTCAATGAACGCCTATCTTCCAAAGTCCTTTCAGCGCGAAGCGGACAGCAACGGTGTTTCTGACGAGGATTGCCGAGAGGCGATCCGGAGGGCCGAAAGCGGCCTGATCGATGCAGACCTTGGACAGGGTCTCATTAAACAGAGAATTTCTAGAGGCAACCAGGGCGCAGCGAGAGGCTCGCGAGCAGTTGTCTTCTACAAGCGGGGAAAAGTCGCGGTGTTCCTGCACATCTTCCCCAAGAGCAAAAAGGCCAACCTGACCAAGTCAGAACTGGCCATGTATTCACGAGCCGGTCAGGAGCTTGCGAAGCTCACGGACAAAGAGCTGACCGCCCTGAGCGCCAAGCGAAGATGGAGAGAATTAGAAGCATGACCCAGACTAAGCGCTACCGAAGCCCCGCGCTTCAGTCGCTTCACGAGGTGATGGAGGACCTCCGCGATGTCGGCGCGATCGACAAGGCCACGATGCGTGACTTTGACCTTGGTTGCCTGACGCCCGTGGGTAAACTGGCGCCCGAAGCGATCAGACAAATCCGCGAGAAGGCTCATATGAGCCAGGCGACCTTCCCCTTGGCGTCGAACGTGCCGAAGATGCTCGTCAGCAAATGGGAGCGAGGCGAAGTGCATCCGAGCGGCCCCTCCCTCAAGCTCCTCGCCCTCGCCGAGGCCAAGGGCATCGACACTATTCTTTGACGGCCTCTACGGACATCGCGCGCATCAGGACGGCGCCCGTGCGAACGCGCAAACGGTCGCGACGATGGCGCTGAACACAACAAGTGTGGCGTTGGTGTTCGACATGCCTGAGTTGGACACGACCCGAGCCAGGATAGTGCGGTCACGACCATAATAGTGGCGGCGGCGACCACGACGCCCTCCCGATAAAGCTCTCTCAGGGCGCACTTAATAGCTTGGCGAAAGACGGGCGTTCTTCCGAACGCCGTATGGCCCGGCGAACGCTCTCAGGCGTGGCCGGCGTCGGAGGACAGCATCCCTTCGTCGACGCCGAGGATCGCGAGCGCCCGATCGTATTTGCGATCGAAATTGGGGTCAAAGATGAGACCGGCGTCGGCGGGACAGCTGAGCCAGCCATTGGCGAGGATCTCGTTCTCGAGCTGCCCTGAGGCCCAGCCGGCATAGCCAAGCGCAAGCACGGCTTGCGACGGGCCTGTCCCCTCGGCGATTGCGCGCAGGATATCGAGCGTGGCGGTCAGGCAGACATCGCCAATTTTGACCGTCGAATCGTTGGCGCCGTAGTCGCTCGAATGCAGAACGAAGCCGCGTCCCGTCTCGACCGGACCGCCCCGCAAGACGCGAACGGCCTGGGCGCGCGGCGGAAGGCGGATCGCCTCGGCTTCCGGCACGATGTCGAGCTGCGTCAGAAGTTGGCCGAAATCGATCTCCGCCGCCCGGTGGTTGATGACGATGCCCATGGCGCCGTCGTCGCGATGGGCGCACATGTAAACGACGGAGCGCGCGAACGGACCTTCCCGAAGCGATGGCATCGCGATCAGGAACTGTCCTTCCAGACTGGTCGGTGGCGGCGGGTCCGCCTGTCTCATGATCGTCTCTCGGGTCGAGCTTGCCCCAGCACCGTCGATGCTAGTTGAAATTCATGGCATGGTATAGGCAAAGCAACATGAGGACAGAGCGGGTGGTTAAGGGACTTCGCGCGTGCGCGCGGGGACTGCCGATTGGAGGCGCGCTCGCTGCCGCGCTTTCGCTTCTCCTTGCCCTCACGTCCGCATTCGCCGCCGACGCGTTCTCGACCGATTGGGCCCCCGCCGCGAAGTCTCAAGCGCGCCTCATCGCGGGCGGCGGCAATCTCGCCGGGTTCGAGATTGCTCTTTCGCCCGGCGCGATCACCTATTGGCGCGATCCCGGCGACGCTGGCCTGCCGCCGACGCTGGACTTTTCCGGCTCCGCCAATGTCGCGAGCGTCGAACCCGAGTTTCCTGCGCCGAAGCGCATCAAAGAGGCCGACGGCGGCGAGGCGTTCGGCTACGATGGCGACGTTGTCTTTCCCTTAGCGGTCAAGCCTCGCGACCCCACGAAGCCCGCGACGCTCAAGCTCAACGCCGATTTCGCCGTGTGCGAAAAAGTGTGCCTGCCGGCCAAGGCGCATCTCGAGCTCACGCTTCCGTCCGCTCCGGGTTCGCCTCACGCGGGTCTGATCGACACCGCTCTCGCAGCCGTGCCGCGCATCGTCGCGCCGAAGGATTTCGGCGCGTTCGAGGCGCTCGGCGCGGACAGCTGGCGCCTCTGCGCGGCGCATGACGATGGGCCGCCGCGCGACCTGTTCGTCGAGGCGCCCGAGGGCTGGTGGCTCAAGACGGCGCCCGCGCAGGCCGACGGAGGTCGGGTCTGCTTCACGCTGACGATCGGCGGCAAACCCAAAGACGCCCCCTTTCCGGTGGCGCTGAGGCTCACGCTCACCGGCGGCGCGGGGGCGATCGAGACGACGGTGCAGGCCGCGCCGAAAACCTAAGCCCTCCTCTCGCGGCGTCGGCCCGCTTTACGGCCCAAGCGCTCGTCGTCTAGTGTCTGGCCCGCGCCCGCCTCCGTGGGCGGCCCTTTCCTAGAACCGAGGACTGCCCCTCATGACCATCAAAGTCGGCGATCGCCTGCCCAACGTCACCGTGCGTCTTGTGACCCCTGACGGGCCGAAGCCGGTGGAAACGAAGGATTATTTCGCCGGCAAGAAAGTCGTGCTGTTCGGTTTGCCGGGCGCGTTCACTCCGACCTGCCACAAGAACCATCTGCCCGGCTTCATCGTCAGCGAGGCGGCGTTCAAGGCCAAGGGCGTCGACGCGATCGCCATGACTGCGGTCAACGATCATTTCGTGCTCCAGGCCTGGTCGGATGCGACGGGCGCCAAGGGCCACATCGATTTTCTCGCCGACGGAGGCGGGGACTTCGCCAAAGCTCTTGGTCTCGACTTCGACGCTACGGCCGGGGGCTTGGGCGTGCGCTCCAAGCGCTATGCGATGCTGGTGGAGGACGGGGTGGTCAAACAGCTGAACATCGAGCCAAAGCCGGGCGAAGCCGACGTTTCAAGCGCGACGCATCTTTTGGAAATGATGAAGTAGGCCGGACTGGGCGAGTTGGGCCGCCTGAGTCCTGGGATCAATTCAGGGGCGGTCGCAGAAGGTGGCGGAGCAGCAGCAAGCTCCGCCTCTCGGCGCGTACGGAAACTGCCGCAAAATCATATGTTGAGCAATATCACTTATAGCTGCTCGGGTCCCTCATGCACTTTTGATATTCATCTCTTTTCTCCGACCCTTTAACGCCCTTTCGACTGACTATATCACCGCACATCTTGCCCGCCTGACAATGCCCACCGCGGTTGCGCGCAAAGGTGGCGGCCAATAAGGCTAAGCTATCATCAACGTCTATAAGTGGCGCGGCCAAATTCACAGGCTTGTCGTCAACTGCCACGGACCTGACTATTGGACGGCGGCTCGAAACACGATTGTCATCGACGGCACACACGATGGCGCGCCGCTGCGCTAGTAACCTGGATCACCCTTAGGCTCACGCTAATCCCGAGGTTGAACCTCAATGAGGACGTCTGGCCAAGCACAGCGGCATTTATTTAGTGAGCTACTTCACCACCACCAGCCCAGCATTTTTTGTATTCTTCCTTGGCTGCTTGGCCAGTCAGACCTTTGCTTTTAACGTCAGCGCCGCACTGTGCTTTCATAGTGCTGACGTGTTGAGTTTTAGATCCAGCATAAGCTGTACCAAAGCTCACAACAACTATCAGAGACGCAACTATCATTTTTACCATCACTTCCTCCTCTGTTAGCCCTCTTGAGTCGCCTGCTCCCAAGAGAGCGCATCAACAGCAAGAGCGCCACGTAAAGAGGGGTGCAGGCGGCCAATGTCCATCGCTTATTGACGGCGTGGTTCAATAGCCGATGAACTATGTCCATCTTTCGCCGTTTGTCAAATCCCAGTCTCCACCTGCGCATTGCTTGGGACGCAGAGCAGAATTGGAATCAGATTCACGTCTCGTCAAGGTGAAAAATTCTGTCGGACCGAGATTCACGGACGCTAAGCGCTTTGTGCTTCACGCCAGATATCGACTATAGCCGTCGCGGCTCCCGTCCTCCGAGAGAAGATCAATGAATGCCGCCACTCGCCCCTTCGACGACATCCGCGATCTCCTGCGCAAAATGCCAAAAGCCGACGAAGCAGCACGTGCGGCGGCGCGCGAGCGCGAGGGGCAACTGACCAAGCCCGCCGGTTCGCTCGGGCGGCTCGAGGAGATTTCCGAGTGGATCGCGGCCTGGCAGGGGTCGGCGCGCCCCCACGTCGATCGGCCGCTGGTCGCGGTCTTCGCCGGCAATCATGGCGTCGTCGCGCAGGGCGTCTCCGCCTTTCCGGCCTCGGTCACGCAGGCGATGGTCGCGAATTTCCAGGCCGGCGGCGCCGCGATCAACCAGATCTGCAAGACGTTCGATCTCTCTCTCAAAGTGTACGAACTGGCGCTGGAGAAGCCGACCGGGGATATGACCCAGGAGCCGGCGCTGGACGAAAAAAGCTGCGCGGCGACGATGGCCTTCGGCATGGAGGCGCTCGCCTCCGAGCCCGACCTGCTCGTGCTTGGCGAGATGGGCATCGGCAATACGACTGCCGCCGCGGCCATCTATCATGCGCTCTACGGCGGGCAGGCGGAGGAATGGGTCGGCCGCGGGACCGGCGTCGACGACGAGGGCCTGAGGCGCAAGGCCGACGCCGTGCGCGCCGCAGTCGCGTTTCATAAGCCGTATCTCGACGATCCGTTGCAAATTCTGGCGCGCCTCGGCGGGCGCGAAACTGCCGCGATCGCAGGCGCGATCCTCGCCGCACGCCTGCGCAGAACGCCGGTGCTGCTCGACGGCTTCGTTGTGTGCTCGGCGGCGGCCGTGCTGCTGGCGCTCGACGACACCGCCCTCGACCATTGCCTCGCCGCCCATGTCTCAGCCGAGCGCGCGCACCGGCATGCGCTGAAGCTGATCGGCAAGACGCCATTGTTCGATTTCGGGATGCGGCTCGGCGAAGGCTCGGGGGGCGCGCTCGCGGTTGGCGTCGTCAAGGCGGCCGTCGCCTGCCACAACGGCATGGCGACCTTCGCCGAAGCCGGCGTGGCCGGGAAGGAAGAGCCGTGAGCGCCGACGAGGGCGCTGAGCGCCAAATCCGCAAGCTCATCGATTCGTGGATTGCGGCCAGTAACGCTCGCGACCTGCCTGCGCTCACGGATATGATGACAGACGACGTCGTCTTCATGACGCCTGGCCGCCCCCCGTTTGGGAAGGCGGAGTTCGCAGCCGACGTCGAACGCATGAAGAGCGTCACAATTGACGCTCGTGTCGAGGTGCAAGAGATCGAGGTCTCGGGGCCGCGAGCTTATGTCCGCAACCATATTCGGGTCGAGCTGACTTCGCGTGGCGAAGCGCCGAAGCGTATGTCTGGATACGCGATGAGCGTTTTGCGTAAGGAGGCCGACGGCCGCTGGCGCATCGCTCGCGACGCCAATCTGGTTGTACCGGAGTAGGCGACAATCCACGGCAAGACCCAACAGAGGTGACGACGGCTGATGAGCAAACGCTGGAGCGAAGTCGATTCCTATTTCGCCAAGACGCTGATCGGGTCGGATGCGGCGCTTGACGCGACGCTCGCCGCCAACGCCGCAGCCGGGCTGCCGTCGATCGACGTCTCGGCGCCGCAGGGCAAGCTGATCCATCTGCTGGTGCGCATGTCAGGGGCGCGCAACGCGCTCGAGATCGGCACGCTCGGCGGCTATTCGACGATCTGGCTGGCGCGCGCGTTGCCCGACGACGGCCGGCTCATCACGCTCGAAATGAGCGGCAAACATGCCGATGTCGCGCGCCGAAACGTCGCCAACGCCGGCCTTGGCGACAAGGTCGAGATCAGAACCGGCGCGGCGCTCGCGACGTTACCCAAGATCGAGGCCGAGGGGCTCGGGCCGTTCGACTTTGTGTTCATCGACGCCGACAAGACGAACAACGCGGCCTATCTTGAATGGGCCCTCCGCCTTTCCCGGCCAGGAACCACGATCATGGTCGACAATGTGGTGCGGGGGGGCGAGGTGGTCGAGGCGGCGAGCCGCAGCACGGACGTCGTCGGCGTGCGCCGCATGTTCGAACTGATGGCGCGCGAGCCGCGGCTGAGCGCGACCGCGATCCAGACCGTCGGCGCCAAAGGCTGGGACGGCTTCGCGCTGGCTGTCGTGAGTTAAGCGCGTCGAGGCGCGGCCCCTTCTCCCGGTGGGCCACGCCCGAGATGTCCACGCTATAGCCGCCACAATGTTTCTTACGAAGCCTCCTGCGAATCCCGTTTTCCGCGATTGCAGTCGAAGCAAAGTGCTTGCAGGTTCTCGATGGAGTCGTCTCCACCTTGAGAAAAGGGAACTTTGTGATCGATTTCAAGACGGACGCCATGACCACTTGCACCACAAAGGACACAAGCAAACGAATCGCGCTTCACCACGAAAAAGCGCTTTCGAAGGGATAGATTCTCTCGCTTCCGTGGCTCAACGCCCGGGGAGAGTGAGCGGTGCGGACCGTTCGTCGCAGCGTTTTCTGCACTGACAGAAGTCGCCGCCTTCACAAGGGCCTTTTTCCAAGTGCCAAACCGCCTAATATACGCATCCCCCGAGACAGGGAAATTATAGAGTTTCAGATCCTTCCTTTGGGAGCCCGGCCTTCCGTTTCAAGGACCTGTTCCCAGAGCTCCACCAGAAGCTCAAGTAGCTCTCCATGGGTGGCATTCATAAAGCGCTGGGGTATCAGCCCAGCTAATTGAAGTGCTTGGCGGAGAGAGCCGAAGCGCTTGACTACGAGCGAATAGCTAATACGGCCGACTCTTTCGATGTTGGCTTTCGTTACGGTGTTCTGACCGCACAAGGACGCGATACGCTTGAGTTCCGAGAGGATCGAAGCGTCGTCATATGTCTCCAAGAAATCGATATCGAAGGACCGCATTTTCAGCCCTGTTTTATGCCCCTTTGCCTTTTCACTCCGCAATCAGCTTGGCGATCCGCTGGAGCGCGAACGCGTAGCCTTGCGTCCCGCAGCCGGCTATGACGCCGGAAGCGACGCTCGACACGTAGGAATGATGCCGGAAGGTCTCCCGCTTGTGCACATTGGAAATGTGCACTTCGATGATCGGTCCCTCAAAGGCGTTCAGCGCATCGAGGATGGCGACCGAAGTATGGGTGAAGGCGGCTGGGTTGATGACAATGCCGGCCGCGCGTTCGCGCGCGCCATGAATCCAGTCGATGAGCTCGTATTCGCGATTGCTCTGATGAAACTCGATCGCGAGCCCGAGCGCTTTGCCTACGGACCGGCATTCTTCTTCGACGTTGGCCAGCGTCTCGCGGCCATAGATCTCGGGTTCGCGCTTGCCGAGCAGATTGAGATTGGGACCGTTCAGGACCACGACGATGGAACTCACGCGCTTCCCCCAGAATCACGTCATCGCAAGGATGTCATAGGGCGTCGAAAGACGCTCGTCTTTCGACGGGCTAGGGCGACGCGGCGATCCAGAGTCGTAGGCTCTCTATGTTCCTACGGATTGCTTCGCTCACGCTCGCAATGACGTCAAGCAGTCGCACCAGGCGGCAGAGGCGCCTACGCCATACGTGCCTCCAAATTATTGACATAAATCGAATTTGTGTTAGAATGGTTCGGATGAAGAGAATTTAAGCCGTTGCCCGGATGCCGGGTGCGAGGATCGCCAGACTTACGCAGATACAAAAAAGGGACAATGGACAGTGGACAGTTTTTGGCGCCTAAGGTTTTGAAATCTATCACACGCGGCCAAGACTGCAGGCCAGGGTCAGACATATCGTTCCCCGATTACCGTGGCATTCGCACCGCACCTTAACATGACCCGCGCCACCGCGCATGCCGTTCTCAATAGTGGGCGATGACCACCATTGGCTTCGCCTGCAACTCACCGGGAGGATAGGTCTGGACGCCGCCCGGGACCGGTCCCGGCCACTCGCCGATCGCTACCGGCGCAATTCCGTTGCGGTGCAGTTCTCTCTGCACATTCGCCACACGCCGGTCGAGCACGCGCGCCCGGCCTTCTGCCTCGCCGAAGACCTCCGCCCGTTGATTGACGTCGATCAGCGTCACCGTTCGCGGCGCCGCGCCAGCGGCGGCATCAACAACCTGCTGGCGGCCAACGACGGTCAGGGCCGACCCCTGCCACGCCGTCGCGTCGAGAGTGTCGCGCTTGACGACCGGCGGCGTCGCGCAGCCCGTGACCGCCAGAGCGATCACACAACATAAACACGCGCGAGCCGCCACGACACGTGGCACGGTTCGTCTCAGCCGTGCCACGCCGCGACGGTCTTCAGCGCCGAGAAACCGTACAGCGCCTCGAATCCCTTTTCGCGGCCATGACCCGATTTGCCCACGCCTCCAAACGGCAGCTCGACGCCGCCGCCCGCGCCGTAATTGTTGAGGAACACCTGACCGGCGCGCAACGCCTTGGCGAGCCGCATCTGACGCCCTCCGTCAGACGTCCAGACGCCAGCCACGAGGCCGTAGCCCGTGCCATTCGCGATCGCCGCCGCCTCGGCCTCGTCATCAAAGGGAATGACGACCTGGACGGGACCGAAGATTTCTTCCTGCGCCAAACGATGGGTTGGGCCGACATCGGCGAACAGGGTCGGAGCGACATAATGTCCGCCCCGCGGCGCGCCCTCGACGATCCGGGCGGTCGCGGCCATTTTCAGATCGCCGCCCTCCGCGATGAATCGAGTGACGATCGACTTCTGTCGCTCGGAGATGAGCGGTCCGACGTCGAGATCGGCGTCGGCCGGCCCGACCTTTAAAGCGTTGTAGCGCGCCGCCATGCGCTCGACGACTTCGCCATAAATCTTGCGCTCGACGAGAATGCGCGAGGACGCGGAACAGGTCTGGCCGGCGTTTTGGATGCCTGCATTGACCAGGAATGGAAGGGCACGCTCGAGGTCCGCGTCGGCGAAAACGAGCTGCGGCGATTTGCCGCCGAGTTCGAGCGTCACCGGCGCGACGTGGCGAGCCGCGGCTTCCTGCACCAGCGCGCCCACGGCGACGGAGCCGGTGAAGGAGAGATGCCGTACGCCCGGATGAGCCGCGAGCGCCGCGCCTGCCTCTTCGCCGAGGCCCGGCACGACATTGAGCGCGCCCGCCGGAAAACCTGCCTCGCGCGCGAGCTCGGCGAGCGCAAGGGAGGTGAGGCAGGCTTCCTCCGCAGGCTTGAGCACACAGGCGTTGCCCATCGCCAGCGCCGCGCCGACGGTGCGTCCGGCGATCTGCATCGGGTAATTCCATGGCACAATGTGGCCTGTCACCCCATGCGGCTCGCGCAACGTGTAGACTGTGTAGCCATCGAGATAGGGAATGGTTTCGCCCATCACCTTGTCGGCGGCGCCGCCATAAAACTCCATGTAGCGCGCCATCGCCAGCGCGTCGGCGCGGCCCTGTTTCAACGGCTTGCCGACGTCGAGCGCCTCAATGTGAGCGAGTTCGTCCACCCGCTCCTTGATGAGCTCGGCGAGCCTGGCCATGAGCCGTCCACGTTCAGTCGCGGTCAGCTTGCCCCAGGCGCCGCCAAGCGCGCGCTCGGCCGCATCGACCGCCGCATCGATGTCGGCGGCGTCGCCGCGTGCGATTTCGCCGATCTCGACGCCGCGCGACGGGTCTTCGATCGGCAGGCGTTTGCCGGATTGCGGCTCGACCCAGCGTCCGTCGATGAAGCATTTGTCGGAATCGAACCAGGTCGGTTTTGCGCTCGCGCGAACTCGTTCCAGCATCTCATCTGAACCCATTTGCCTCGTGTGGACGGATTATGCCCCGCCCCAGACCTCTTCGGCAATTTCGACCAGACGCGCCAGCTTGATCCACTGATCGGTCTCGCTGAGGTCGTTGCCATGCGCGGTCGACGAGAACCCGCACTGATGGCTCAGCGCGCATTGTTCGAGCGGCACATATTTCGTCGCCTCGTCGATGCGACGCTTGACCTCGTCCTTGGGCTCGGCCGCGGCCTTCTTGGAGCTCATGAGCCCGAGCACGATGGTCGCGCTCTTCGGAGCAAATCGCAACGGGGCGAAATCGCCTGAACGCTCGTCGTCATATTCGAGAAAGAAGCCGTCGATCTTCATCTCGTTGAGCAAGATCTCGGCGACCGGCTCGTAGCCGCCCTGCGCCACCCAGGCGCTCTTGAAATTGCCGCGGCAGAGATGGACGCACACGGTCATATCCTGCGGCCGGTCGCGGATCGAATCGTTGATCAGCCGGCAATAGAGGCGGACGAGCGCGTCCGGGTCGTCGCCGCGCGCCTTGGTTCGGGCGCGAATTTCGGGATCGCAGAGGTAAGCGAGATTGGTGTCGTCGAATTGCAGGTAGCGCAGGCCGCGCGCCGCAAGATCGGCGATCTCGGCCCGATAGGCGGCGGTCAGATCGTCGTAGAAATCCTCGAGGCGCGGATAGACCGCCTCGCTGATCGCCTCACGGCCGCCGCGAAAGTGCAGCATCGACGGCGCCGGGATGCAGACTTTCGGCGTGCGCGTCGTGATCGACTTCAGGAAATCGAAGTCCGGCCCTTGAATTGGGCCAACCCACTTCACCTTGCTGCCGACGTGCATGGTCGGCGGCTTGAACCCCACCTCTGTCCCATCGTCCTTGCGAAATTTGGCGACGAATTCACCGTAATGGGTCTCGACGCCCTCGAAGCGCTCAAGAAAATCGACGTGGAAGAAGGTGCGGCGAAACTCGCCGTCGGTAATCCCCTTCAGGCCCACATTCTCCTGCGAGCGCACCACGTCGCGGATGCACGCGTCCTCGATTGCATGCAAGTCAGAAGCCGGAAGGCCGCCGGCGGCGAAAAGCTCACGGGCTTCCTGCAGCCGCTCAGGACGAAGAAAGCTCCCGACATGATCGGCGCGAAACGGCGGACGGGGCATAGTCTCCTCCCTCGGGCGTTCTTAAGCGCGCTCACCATGTGTCACGACCGCCCGCGAGTTGGCAACCCGACCCTCACCCCAACCCCTCTCTCGAAAGGAGAGGGGAGTTTTCCTTCTCCCTTGGGGAGAAGGTGGCGCCCATAGGGCGTTCAGAAGAGCGCCCGTTTCTCCGAACGGGCTATGGCGCCGGATGAGGGACATGCGCCTCACCGCCTGGCGGCGAAAAACGTTCGCAACATCTCGGCCGCCTCGCTCTCGCGCAAGCCCCCGTAGACCTCCGGCGCGTGGTGGCAGGTGGGCTGGTGAAAAAAGCGCGGGCCGTTGTCAACAGCACCGCCCTTGGGGTCCGGAGCAGCATAATAGAGCCGGCGCAGGCGGGCATGCGAGATCGCGCCCGCGCACATCGCGCAAGGCTCGAGCGTCACATAAAGATCGCAGCCGACAAGCCGCTCCGATCCCACCTTGGCGGCGGCCTCGCGGATGACGATCATTTCTGCGTGAGCGGTTGGATCGCTGAGCCGCCTGGTGCGGTTTCCCGCGCTCGCGATCACGGTCGCCCCGCGAACAAGCGCGGCGCCGATCGGCGCTTCGCCGTGGAGCTCGGCCGACCGCGCCTCGGCGAAAGCGATCGTCATGGGATCGGCGCTCTTGCTCTCTTCAATCAAATCGCGCTTCCCGTGCGGCCCGCGGCCGCTCGCCGAGCGTTTTTCGTTGGCGGCCGCAGCGTTCGGGCTTAGGACAAGCGGTCGCTCGCCGCAATGCGCAGCGACAAAGCCAGAACGAAGCGAGCCATGAGCGACGAAACACAAGCTGAAGTCTCAGAGGTCCGCGAGGGCCAGAGAATCGCCAAGGTGATGGCGCGGGCTGGCGTTTGCTCCCGCCGCGACGCCGAGGCGTGGATTGCGGAGGGGCGTGTCGCCGTCAATGGCGAAGTCTTGAAGAGCCCAGCCTTCAACGTGAGCGAAACGGACGACGTCCGCATCGACGGCAAGCCCCTCGCAGCGCCGGAGCGCACGCGCCTCTTTCTGTTCCACAAGCCCCGGGGGCTCGTCACCACGGCGCGCGATCCGGAGGGGCGGCAGACGGTTTTCTCAGTGCTGCCGCCTGACTTGCCGCGCCTCGTCGCAATCGGCCGGCTCGACATCAACACCGAGGGACTGCTGCTGCTCACCAACGACGGCGGGCTCGCGCGCGTGCTGGAATTGCCGTCGACCGGCTGGCTGCGCCGCTATCGCGTGCGGGCGCACGGGATCATCGAACAGGGGACGCTCGATCGTCTGAGCGAAGGCGTCACCATCGACGGCGTGGACTACCTCGGCGTCGAAGCCAAGCTCGACCGCGAGCAAGGCTCGAACGCCTGGCTCACCTTGGGTCTCAGAGAGGGAAAAAATCGCGAGATCAAGAAGATCCTCGAGCACCTCGGGCTTGCGGTCAACCGGCTGATCCGCGTCTCGTTCGGCCCGTTCGAACTCGGCGATCTTCCGGAGGCCGAGGTCATGGAGGTGCGCACGCGGGTGCTTCGCGACCAACTGGGCGTGAAGCTCGCCAAGGAAGCGAACGTCGATTTCGACGCGCCTGAGACCATCGCCATCGAACCGCCGCCAAAGGGCGGGTCAGGCGAACGGCCGCGAACCCGGAGCGGGGCCCCGCGCGAGAATCGTGCGCCCAAGCGAACGATGCCAGGCCGACCGGATCGTGGAGCGCGCGGGGCCGAGAAACGGTTCGAAGGGGATGCCGCGCCACGCCGCGAGCCCCCGAAACCGTCGACGCCTGAGCGCCGGCGCAAACATGTCTCGGCTCTGCGCGCCGAAATCGCCGCAGATTCCGCGACCACGCGGAAGCGCATCGAGCGCAGCGCGACCCACGACCGCAAGGGGCGGACCATCGCGGTCGAGCGCATGTCGCGGGCTGTCGAAGAGGCGCACACGCCCACCGCGCCCGAAACGCGGCCGAAACGCAGCGGAGGTCCGAACACTGGCGGGCGCGGCGGGCGCGCATTTGAAGCCGGCGGGCGTGGGGCCAAGCCCGATTCTTTCGGGCCCAAGCGAGCGCGCGCGGCCGCTGGGCGCGAGCCACCGCGTTCGGACCATAAGCAATCCCGGCATCGGCCTGAGCGGCCAGATGCAGCGAGGCGGGATGACGGACCGCGTGAGCGCCGCTTCGACCGCTCCGCGACGAAAGGTGACGGCGATCGTCGAGAACGCCCGTCAAGAGCGCGGGACGGCGCCGAGCCGGCGCGCGAGCGGAAGTTTGACCGACCGCAGGGCGGCCCACGCACCCAGGCCGGCGAAAGCCGACCGCCGCGATCGGACCACAAGGAAACCGGGCATCGGCCTGAGCGGCCAAGTGCTGCAAGGCGTGACGACGGTCCGCGCGAGCGCCGCTTTGACGGTCCCGAAGCAAAGCGTGACGGGGATCGCCGCGAACGCCCATCAAGAACACGCGATAGCGCCGGTCCGACGCGCGAGCGCAAGTTTGACCGGCCTCAGGGCGGGACGCGTCCCCCAGTTGGCGAAGGCCGGCCACCGCGATCGGACGCCAAGGGCGGCGGCCCGCGCTCGGACTTCAAATCAAGACCGCCGCGCACAGGGGCGCGTGACGGAAATCGGCCGCGAAGCGCGGGCAGCGGCCCGGGCGGCAAAGGCGGGCCGCCGCGCGGTCGCTCCTCCTCAAACGGGCGTTCTCGCCCGCCAGGGAAAGGGCCGCCGAAACGCCCCGGCGGCGGTTCCCGGCGGCCACCGCGAAAGCCGTGATCGATGCGGATCGTCGGCGGCCGCCTCAAGGGCCGCGCGCTGCTCACGCCATCGTCGCGCGCCATTCGTCCGACCTCGGAGCGCTCGCGCGAGTCGATCTTCGACATTCTCGAGCATCGCTTTCCCGGCCAAATCGAGGGCGCGCGCGTCGTTGACCTGTTCGCGGGCACGGGGGCGCTCGCGATCGAGGCTCTTTCGCGCGGCGCAAAGTTCGCGCTGTTCGTCGACAACGGCGCCGAGGCGCGCGCGATTCTGCGCGCCAATGTCGAAGCGCTGGCGCTCGGCGGCCTGACGCGCATCTGGCGCGCCGACGCGACGAAGCTCGGTTCGGCGCCCGCCGGCGGCCCGTTTTCGCTCGCCTTCGTCGATCCGCCTTACGGACAGGGGCTCGCTGGACCAGCGCTGGCCTCGCTGGTCGGGGGAGGGTGGCTTGAGCCGAATGCGCTTTGCCTGGTCGAGGAGGTCGCTACGGCCGAGACCCCCGCGCCTGACGGCCTCGCCCTTATCGACGAGCGGATTTACGGCGACACAAAGATCGCGATCTTTCAGGCGAGCGCCGCAACGGCGATTTGATTTAAGCGCGCATTGTCAAACCACCTCGCTTGCGGCAATTTCGGCGGAACCGACCGCGCGGCAAACTCCCGGGAGACGACAGTGAGAAAATTCGCCGCGCCGGTAGCGGTCATCGTCGCGCTGACGCTGGGCGCGTGCCAGCCGCTCGAAGTCGACCAGGTCGCGCAACAATCGATGATCGGTCTTTCGACGCGCGACATTCTGGCTTGCTTCGGTCGGCCCGCTCAACGCGTCCCGTCCGGCCAGGCCACCGAAATATGGACCTATGTGGGCGGACAAATGCGCGGCTACGGCCCGCAATGGGCGATCAGCCTCAACACGAATCTGGTTCCGTTCACACCGGGCGGAAGCTGCGATGTCGTTGTGGTCATGACC
>DATCEJ010000682.1:0-4549 GCA_036510135.1 Roseiarcus sp.
GGCTCTCGAACCGGATCTTCAAATCCTTCGACGACATCGTCGACCACGGCTGCGACGCTTGGAACAAGCTTGTCGATCAACCTTGGCGGATCATGTCGATCGGGATCCGCGACTGGGCCTACCGGTCATGATCTGCGAGTCTTGGTATTAAGTCGGAACCTTGAGCCCCAGCGCGGTCCATTGGTGCGACCACACCATCGGTAAATCCATCAAGCGCTTGGATCCGAATCCGCGCGGCAGGCGACCTTCAATCGCTGCGGCGACGATGGGCGGGGCGACAGAAGCCAGCGACAATGTCATGCGAATTGAGCGTTCGCTCTTGTGCTCGCGAGCGGCGATGACCTCGATGGTTTGATCGGGATCTACAATAAGTTCGTTCAGCCAGCGATGGGCGTTGCGCAAGGATTCGACGAAGACCGCACGCGCCCGAACCCGCATTGGGCGGACAGTAGAGCGCAGCTCACCTTCGCCTTGGATGATCTCGCGGCGTTGATAAGGAGATGGCGGTATCCACGGAAGGGTCAACGCTCGATCTTGACCGTTCATGGTAACGGCGTCGCCCATCCGTATCTCGATTTTCTCCGCGCTGATTGTGACTCGTTCGATCACGTCGAGCACCTTCTCGTGAACGGAGAGCTCTTGGCATGGCTCATCCATCGTGGGCTGCGAGCCGGCTGTCCTCCGGGAAAAACCGACGTGGGACAGCGCGCCAAGTCCCTCGGTCGAATGTCTGAATGCGAGGGCGCTTTTGATTGCATCGAATACCTGTTTCTCGATTTGCTCTGCCGAGACGCGCGTGACCGATCCGGCGTCTGCCTGGCGGTCTCTAAGCAAAGCCCGGGAGACATAGTAGCGCCAACGCCGTTCGCCCTTGACGGTATGGCTTGGGCCCATCCGATTGCCCCGATCGCAGCGCCGCCCTCTCGTTGCAGAAGTCCGATTACCTCGGCGAGTTTTGAACCCTCGTGCGGCGCGGCGCTCGCCACAGCCGAGTCAAGATCCACGATATCATTCAGACCATCGCCGGGAGCCAGCGGTGAAATCTCAGAGGCACTTTCGACCGCTTCCGTTTCGTCGACCGCGATTGTCTTCAGCCCAGCCGCGCGCAACTCCAGCGCGTAGGCTTGCCCGGTCGCATCATCGCGCCGCCAAACATGGGAGCCCGGCTTGGCTTTGACCTCCTTGACCAGTCCCGCGGTGACCAACCTTGTTGCGAACTTGAGGGTTGCGGCACCTTTCAGATTCGGCGGAGCGGCGATGCAGCGATCTTCGCGCCGAGCGGCAGCGCTCAGCGTCAGGAGCTGCGTATCAGTGAGCCTAATGGTCATCGTTTTACCCATTCGTCTCGGGGAGCGCGGCCTTTCCGGCCCCTCACAGGACGAGCCCCGGATCGATGCGATCGACGGGGCGAAGGGTGTCCGCCGGTCATTCTTGACCCGCAGACGTCCACATACACGCTCTCTTTCGAAGAGAACGCTAGTCCTTTCTGCACGTTGGCACGCTCATTTTTGCACGGCTGGTAGTCAAAGTTCTTATGTGTGGGGCGGATCCGCATCTCTGGACGACATCTGCTAAACTGAATTGCTCTCGCCTGTCGTTAGGTTGAAATGACCCATGGCCACTGGGGCGAATGTCAGCGCCGAGGACGAAATCGAACGCGTTCGAGACCGCTTGCGCGCGCTTGAGGCCGAGCAACTGGCGCTGCGAGACAGGCTCGAGGAATTGGAACGTCACCGCGCAGTCTTTGAGACCGCCAGTTCGGCATTGAATACATCCGCGACCCCCCCAGTCACTATGGCCTCATCATCGTCTGCAAAGGTTGCGCTGTTTCGTCGCCTTTTCGCTGGACGCGAGGATGTGTTCCCGATTCGTTGGGACAATCGGAAGACCGGAAAGGGCGGATACGCGCCAGCCTGCGCGAACGAATGGGTGAAAGGGGTGTGCAATAAGCCGCGCATCAAATGCGGCGAATGTCCGAACCAGGCGTTTATTCCGGTGTCGGACGAGATTATCGAACGGCACTTGCGCGGGGACCACCGCGGTCGTTCGTCAGGCAATGACTTCGTCGCTGGCGTCTACCCTCTGTTGTCGGACGAGACTTGTGGGTTCCTCGCTGCCGATTTCGACAAGGAGAATTGGGCCGGGGACGCCTTGGCGGTTCTTGAGACCTGCTCGGCCAAGGGCGTGCCCGCGGCCCTCGAACGCTCGCGATCCGGTAATGGCGGCCATATCTGGATTTTCTTTTCGGATCCGGTGCCCGCGCGACTCGCTCGTCAGCTCGGCGCGCTGCTCATCACCGCGACCATGGAGCGACGTCCGGAGATCGGCTTCGCGTCGTGCGATCGCTTCTTTCCGAGCCAAGATGTGATGCCGTTTGGCGGGTTCGGAAATCTGATCGCTCTTCCGCTCCAACGTAGAGCGCGGGAGCAAGGCAACAGCCTTTTCGTCGACCAGGGTCTTCGCCCACATGAAGATCAATGGGCATTCCTGTCCTCGTTGCCCCGGCTTTCGACGGCGAGCGTGCACAACATTGTCGGCGAGGCGGAGTCGCAGGGCGCGATTCTGAGCGTTCGATTGCCGGCAGACGAAGAGGACGCCGACGAGCCCTGGAACATGGTGCCGTCCCGACGTCGGGATTTGGGTCCGATCGGCGCACCTCTCCCAGCCAGGGTGACCGCGACTCTTGCGGATCAGCTCTATCTTGACCCGACGGAATTGCCGCCCGCGATGGTAGCGCGTCTTATCAGAGTCGCCGCCTTTCAGAATCCGGAATTCTATCGAGCGCAGGCTATGCGGCTCCCAACCTTCGGCAAGCCTCGCATTATCTCTTGTGCCGAATTGCACAACCGTTACGTCGGATTGCCTCGAGGCTGCCTAGACGACGTCGTCCAGCTACTTATCGATCACCACGTCGAACCCGCGCTCCAAGATCTCCGAGTTGAGGGCGTCCCCTTGCCGCCGAATACCGGATTCGTAGGAGAGCTGCGAGGTCAACAAGTCAACGCCTTGAATGCACTGGCGCTGCATGACATTGGCGTCCTGGCGGCGACCACCGCCTTTGGCAAAACGGTCGTCGCCGCCGCGCTAATCGCCCACCGGGCGCGGAACACCCTTATCTTGGTTCATCGCCGGGAACTGCTTTTGCAGTGGGTCGCGCGTCTGAAGGCGTTCCTGAACATCGATCCGAAGAACATTGGCGTCATCGGCGGCGGGCGGCGGAAACCGACGGGCATAATCGATGTCGCGCTTATTCAAAGCTTGGTGCGCGGCGGGGAGGCCGACGACCTCGTCGCCAACTACGGCCATCTCGTTGTCGACGAATGCCATCATCTTTCCGCGTCGAGCTTCGAGTTGGCCGCCAAACGATCAAAGGCGAAATATGTCCTCGGTCTTTCCGCAACCATCGCCAGAAAGGACGGTCACCACCCGATCATCTTCATGCAGTGCGGGCCGTCGCGCTTTCGCGTCAACGCGAAGACCCTGGCTGCCGAGGTAGGCCTTAGACACCGTGTCAAGCCTCGCGTTACGGAATTCCAACTGTCCCCGCTCTTGGAAAGCCTGGAACGCCCCCCTATGGCCGACATATACGCCGCTCTTGCCGCCGACGAGTCGAGGAACGAGCTGATTTTTGACGACGTTTTGAAGGCGCTGGACGCGAAACGAACGCCCCTACTTCTGACCGAGCGCCGCAGTCACGTGGACTATTTCCAAGGTCGCCTGTCGCGCTTTGTGCGGAACTTGATTGTCCTCAGGGGCGGCATGTCGAAAGCCGAGTTAGCCCGAGCCAACGCCGCCCTTTGCGAGGCGATTGGCCGGGAACGACTGATCCTCGCTACCGGCCGCTACCTCGGCGAAGGCTTCGACGACGCTAGGCTTGACACCCTGTTCCTCGCGATGCCGATCTCCTGGAAGGGAACGTTGGCACAGTACGTCGGTCGGTTGCACCGACGGCACGATGGGAAGACCGATGCGCTCGTCTTCGACTACGTCGACGAAAAGGTACCCGTGTTGGCGAGGATGGCGGCAAAGCGAAGGGCCGGATATCAGGCGCTTGGCTATCGGGTCGAATAGCCGCTCGGGTCAGCGTTCCCTGTCTTCCCTATAGCAACAGAGCCCAACTTCGCTGGCGAAATGCCTCACGTTCGCGAGCGCATCAGAGAGAGGCTCACGGTTCGAATTCTCCCAGTTGCACCGTACGGTCATCGCCTGCCCCAGCTCAGGCCCGTCGAACCCGTAGAGCGTATTGTAGAGATCCTGCAGCGTCGGGTTTGCCGCGGTTTGCCCCGGGGCAGGACGCATAAGGTCGAGCGTCGCCCCGACGCTCGCCTGGTTGAAGCTCCAACTCCCGGTCCCGGACGGCTGAGCCGAGAAAAAGGTCGGCGTAACCGCAAGCGCCACCGCGTTGGACCCATAGATCGCATCGAGCCTCAGCGTCCCCGGCAGGCCGTCGCCCGCCTGCGCGATGCTCGAAAACTGCCCCACCACGCCGCCGGTCGCGCCCACGATGCCGAACTCATCGCAGAGCCCCGGGGTGAAGGTGTTGTCGCCG
>DATCEJ010000683.1:0-5517 GCA_036510135.1 Roseiarcus sp.
GCCTCTGGGAGCTTTGGTATCAGCAGAAATTCGCCGACAAATTCGACATCAAGGTCGGCGAGCAGAGCCTCGATGAGGAATTCACCATCAGCCCGAGCGCCAACTCCCTCTTCATAAATGGCGTCTCCGGTTTTCCGGCGCTGCCGGCAGCCAATTTACCCGCGGGCGGCCCCGCCTATCCGCTGGCGGGTCTGGGCGTTCGCGGACGGGCGCAGCTGACCGATAGCGTCACCCTGCTGGGAGGCGTGTTCAATGGGAGCCCGATCCCGCGGGATTCGTTCAACGCGGCGGCAAGCAATCCGCACGGCGTAAGCTTCCCGCTCGACGTTGGAACACTGGCCATCGCCGAATTGCAATACGCGTATGGTTCGAGCGCCCAGGGGAAGGCAAACGCCGACGGTCCGCTGCCTGGCAATTACAAGATCGGCGCCTGGTACGACAGCTACAAGTTCAACGACCAGCAAACCGACACGCTAGGCCTGCCCCTCGCCAGTCCCTTGAGCAACGGGGCCCCGGCCGGGCGCCACGGCAATTTTTCCCTCTACGGGGTCGCGGACCAGATGATCTGGCGTTCAAAGGACACCAGTCGCAGCTTGAATGTCTTCGTGCGGCCGATGTTCACGCCCTACCCGGATCGCAATCTGGTCAGCGCCAGCATCAACGCCGGCCTCGCCCTGAAAGCCCCGTTGGCGGGGCGCGACAGCGACACGCTCGGGTTCGAAATGGGAACCGCCTGGGCCAGCAGCGGCGCCTCCAGTTTCGACCGGCAAATGCAGGTCTTCCAGCCCTCGGTTTATACGCCGATGCGCGGCAGCGAGACTTTTGTCGAGGCGACCTACCAGTTTCAGGTCCTGCCCTCGTGGCAGATCCAGCCCGACGTCCAGTATTTCATCAATCCGGGCCTAGGGATCGCGAACCCCGACGAACCCACGCAGCGGATCAAGAACGAGTTCGTGCTCGGCCTGCGCACCAACGTGAACTTCTGACTTTCGGCGGACGTCGGCGGGGATAACTAAGGATCGATGTCGTTCAGCTTCACGCCGCGTCCAGATCGAACGCTCTCGCGCGCGCGATCGATGCGTCGCAGGAATCGCGGATCGTGTTCGAGCCGGTAGTCGAACCAGTCGTCTTCCGATTCGAAGCCGATCAGTATTCCGGCCGGCTTGCCATGACGCGTGATGACAATGTCCTGGCTCTCCGCCTCACGAAGATAGCGAGATAATTCGTCCTTGATTTCGGAGAGCGAAACTTGCTTCATTCCGGATGCCCGAACCGCGCGAGCCATGTCTCTGCGTCTCTCTTATCGACTATCGCCAAGACCTGAACCGTACCTTCGACCACGTCGTAGAAGATCCTTGTTTCGCCGACGCGAAGCCGATATTGGGGCTGGCGCAGCGCGCGCAGCCGCTTGATACGGCTTCGACTGACCTTCTCCGGCTCATGCCGCAAATGCAATTCAAGCGCTGTTCGTATTTCTGCCCGGACATTCGCTCGCATGGCCTTGAAATCTTCGACGGCCTCGGGAGCCAGCACGATCTCGAAGGGTATTCTGGCTAGAATATAGCCAGATTCCTTGATCGTCAAACGGCCGGGCGAGTACCGCGATCCGGCAGCCAGGGACGCACGTTCAAGCCGCGCGCCTTGCGTGGAGGAACCATGCCCGCCGCGTCAGCTCACGCCCAGCTTGCGCTGCAGGCTGGTCGACGACGTTGTGTACTGGAAGGTGAGCTTCTTGTCCGGATAGACATAATGGTGCGCGCGCTGGGCAGCGAGCGTGGCCTCATGGAAACCCGACAGGATCAGCTTGAGCTTGCCCGGATAGGTATTGATGTCGCCGACGGCGAAAATACCGGGAACGCTCGTTTCGAATTTCGCCGTGTCGACGGGGATCAGATTCTCATTGAGATTGATGCCCCAACTCGCGATCGGCCCGAGCTTCATGGTGAGCCCGAAGAACGGGAGCATGTCGTCGCAGGCATGGTCGTAAGTCTCGCCGTTCTCGCGGCGGATCGTCAGCGCAGAGAGCTGGCCGTTCTCGCCCTTGACGCCCGTCACCTGCCCCAGCACGAATTCCATGTCGCCGGAATTGACGAGCTCGCGCATCGCGTTGACCGAGTGGGGCGCCGCGCGGAACGCGTCGCGGCGATGAACAAGCGTGATGCGGTCAGCGACCGGGTGCAGGTTTAGCGCCCAGTCGAGCGCGGAATCGCCCCCGCCGACGATCACCACGCGCCTTCCCTTGAAATGGTCCATTTTGCGGACGGAATAGAAGACGCTCTGGTTTTCGTAGGCGTCGAGCCCCGGGATCGGCGGCCGCTTCGGCTGGAACGATCCCCCGCCCGCCGCGATAAACACGGACTTCGCTTCGATCGCCTTTTCGTTGTCGGTCGCGATGCGAAACAGGGGCCGTTCAGGCGTGCCCAGAACCTCCATTCGCTCGACCATCTCGGCAAGGTGAAACTTCGGCCCGAATGGCTGGATCTGCTTCACCAGATTGTCGACAAGCTCTTGTCCGTTGATCACCGGAAAGCCTGGAATGTCGTAGATCGGCTTCTCCGGGTAGAGTTCCGCGCATTGGCCGCCCGCCTTCGGCAGGATGTCGATGAGATGCGCCTTGATGTCGAGCAGGCCGAGTTCGAACACCGCAAACAGGCCGATAGGCCCAGCGCCGATGATCGCGACGTCGGTCGAGAGCACTTCGGTCATTCAGGTTCCTTCTGTTCTTATCCCTGTTTCGGGGGCGTGGTCACGGTGAGGCCGTCCAGCGCCTCGGTGACCTTGATCTGACAGGAGAGCCTCGAGTTGGGGCGCACTTCGAAGGCGAAGTCGAGCATATCCTCCTCCATCTGGGAGGCTTTGCCCGTCGCTTCGGTCCACTCCGGGGCGACATAGACATGGCAAGTCGCGCAAGCGCACGCGCCTCCGCATTCGGCCTCGATGCCCGGGACGGAATTGCGAAGCGCCGTTTCCATGACCGTCGCGCCGACTTGTGCCTCGACCGAGCGCGACTGTCCGGTCGCATCAATGAAAGTGATCTTCGCCATTGAACAGAGTAATTCCTTGGAATACCGCGTCACGCCTTGAGAGCGCGTGAATTCGGTCGGCGAACGCCGGCTATATAGAGCGCGCCTACATAGAGCAAGCAGGGCGGCGCCGAAAGGCTATTTGGCAGGCTCGACCGCAGTCCGCGTGATTCGCGAATCAGGACCGAAAGGCGCCGCTGTCGCGGTCGACCGTCCGGCCGACTAAATGCGAAGGCGGTCGATTTCCGCGAGGGCCTCGCTCACTGCGGATAGGAGCGCGGCGATCGCGTGCGCCTCCGCCGAGCTTTGGTCACCCCCAGCCGAGGCCAATTCCTCGATCCGCCAAGCCGCGCCGGCCACCCGCCCCGCGCCCACGGCAAGCGCCGAGCCTCGCAGCGTGTGAGCGATTTTTACTTTCGCATCTGACGATAAGGCGGGCGGGCCGGACAGCCGCGCCGTCAACGCAGGGGCTTGCAGCCGGAAGAGTTGAAGGAGCTCCGCCTCGAGCTCGTGATCGCCAAGGCATTGGCGGGCCAAATGAACGAGATCAAGGGGTGGGTCGAAGCCGTCGGTCCAACTCTCGAGCATACGTGCCGGCCCGTCCACGTGATGGTCGCGGCCGCCAGCGCCGCCGTTAATCACTGAACACTATGGAAAAACATGGTAACCGAAGCGTTAACGACGTTTGCAAGTTGCGCGGGTTGCGTGGTTTTCATCTATGAGGCTCGGCGGTAGACTGCAACGTGGTTAATTCAGCGTTAGGTTCGGCCGCGGCGAACCCGGGGAAACGCTTGGCGCGCGTGTCGGTCATATAGCGATCGGCGCCGATGGAGTGAGGCGGACGCAATGGTAAAGCAAAATCAGGCGACAGATCCCGTTTCGGCGGCGATGTCGGCGATCGAAAGCGCCCTGAACCTGACGGACGACGAGACCGTCCTCGCGGAGGACAATGCCGCTCCGCCCCAGCTCGTTCCCGCGAAGCCGACCGCCGCAACCCCGGTTCTGAAGCCGACCCAACTTGCCAGCGACTCGCCGACGCTCCTCCGCGCGGGCCCCTCTTCGCCGTTCGTGCCAGAGAACGAACCCAAGCCGGCGATCCCCGCCGCGACGCCCGCAAATGACGATCGTGAGAACGTCGGCGCCATCCTGCAGGCGATGAACGCGCGTCCAGCGAGCCGGACTCCCTTCGTACTCGCCTTGGTTGCGTCATTCCTGTGGGCGGCGATCTGTGCGCTCTACGGTTATGTCTCGGTGTGGCCCTCGGCGCCGAGGCGGCCGCTCGAGATGCTGCTGCGACCCGAGACGCCGTTATTTCTGTTGGCGGCTCTGGGGCCAATCATCTTCATGTTCGCGTTCGCCGCGCTCTCGCGGCGGCTGCGCGAGTTGCGACAGTCGGCGCGCGCGATCTCCCAGGTCGCCGTGCGTCTGGCCGAACCCGAGACGATGGCCGGCGATCATGTGACGAACCTGTCCCAGGCCATCCGTCGCGAACTCACGACGATGGGCGATGGGGTGGAACGCGCTCTGGCGCGCGCGGCGGAGCTAGAGACGCGCGTACGATCTGAGGTGTCGACGCTCGAGCGGTCTTATTCCGACAATGAGCGCAAGATCCGCCTGCTGATCGCCGAAATGGCCGATCAGCGCGAGTCGATCGTGACCAGCGGAACGCGGGTTCGCGATGCCATAGCCACAGCTCACGACAGCGTCGCCCAGGACCTCGTCAGCGCTGGCGACAATTTGAGCGAGCGACTCACGGAAGCTGGCCAAAAAATCACCGCGTCTCTCGGCGCGGCGTCGGATGAGATCACCGTCGCGATGGACCGGACAGGCTCCACGACGCTCGAGCGCATTGTCGCGGAAGGCGCGCGAATGAGCGTATCGATCGAGGCGATCGGCGAAAGCCTCGCAGACCGCCTCGCCAACACGAGCCAAAAGGCAGCCGGCGACATCGTGTCGCGGGTGGGAGAGGTCGACAATCGTCTCAAGGCGGTCGGAGACAGCCTGCTGTCTCGCTTAGGCGAACGGGGCGACAATCTGATCGAACGCATCCAGACCTCTCAAAATTCAGTAGTGGAGGCGATCGAGACCCACGGCGACCGGGTGGCGACGCGCCTGGCGGACGCAGCCGAATTCGCGCGGAGCGCCGTGGGGGCTCATGCCGACGATGTGGTCGGACGCATCAGCGGCAGCAGCGCACGCGCGGTCGACGCGATCAAGGGACACGGGGACCAGATCGCGGATCAACTTGCTGTCGCGTCCCTGGGGCTGTCGGCTGCCTTTGGCGCCCACACCGACGACGTTGTTGGCCGTATTCACGCCAGCAGCACCGAGGTCCTTGACGCCATTCGCTCCCATGGCGATTCGGTCGCTGTTCGCCTCTCCGAGGCCGCCGCTTCAGCGAGCGATGCTATCACCGTTCATGCGGACGCCGTCGTGAGCCGTGTTTCCGCCAGCACCAGCGAGGCGACGCAGACGCTCCGAGTCCATGGCGATA
>DATCEJ010000684.1:0-2837 GCA_036510135.1 Roseiarcus sp.
GATTTCGCCGCTCGGCGGACCATTGCCTTCGACATGGAGAAGCTTGCGGTCGAACGTGGCACAATGATCTCCGCCGCAATGCTCGGCGCGCTCGCCGGTTCAGGAGCGCTGCCGTTCGAGCGGTCGGCTTACGAGGATATCGTGCGCAAGGGATCGCGCGGCGCCAATGCGAGCCTTGCCGCCTTCGCCGACGCCTATGATCGCTCGCGCGCCGGCGAGCGCACGGCGCCGAACACCGGCCCCGCGAAACGCCTCGACGAATTGCCGGAAGATGCGGGCCATCCCGAGCTGAACCGCCTCGTCGGGCGTTTGCGCTCGGACCTGCCGGAAAGCGCGCGGCCGCTCGCCTTCGCCGGGCTGAAACGCATCGTCGATTTCCAGGACGTGGCTTACGGCGACGACTATATCGACCGGCTGCAAAAGCTGACTGCGCTCGATGCGGCCAATGGCGGCGCGGCGAAGAATTTCGCCTT
This sequence comes from Roseiarcus sp., assembly GCA_036510135.1. Taxonomy (GTDB): domain Bacteria; phylum Pseudomonadota; class Alphaproteobacteria; order Rhizobiales; family Beijerinckiaceae; genus Roseiarcus. The sequence continues at coordinate 474 of DATCEJ010000684.1, forward strand.
CACGGCGGAGGCGGCGAAGAGGCTCGCCGTGGCAATGGCCTACGACGACGTGATCCGCGTCGCCGACATCAAATTGCGCCCCTCGCGATTCACCCGCCTGCGCGAGGAGGCGGGCGCGGCGCCCGATCAGCTCGTCTACGCGACAGAGTATCTCCACCCGCGCGGCGAAGAGATCTGCGGCATGATGCCCGCGTCGCTCGGCGCATTCATCGAAGCGAAGCCATCCTTGTTTCGGGCGCTCGACCGCATCGTCAACCGCGGGCGCCGTGTGCCGGTCGGGCGGATTTTTGGCTTCCTGCAGCTTTATGGCGTCGCGGCGTTGAGACGCACTCGGCGCTCAAGCCTGCGGCACAAACGGGAGACGGCGCACCTTGAGGCGTGGCTCGCGCAAGCCGTCGATATCCTGCCGAAGAATTACGATCTTGCGGTCGAGATCCTGCGCTGCCGGCTGCTGGTCAAGGGCTATTCCGACACCCATGCGCGGGGCTTCAGCAAATTCGACCGCGTGATGGCGAAGGCGCCCAAGCTCGCCCCGCGCGAGGACGGCGCCCAATGGATGGCGCGGCTCATCGCGGCGGCGCTGATGGACGAGCCGGGCGAGGCGCTCGACGGCGTCGCGAAGACAGTCGACACGCTGTAGAGCCCATTCAACCGGGCCGGCTTCCAATCGTCATCCCCGCTAGCATCGCACTTTCCGGAACGCATAGACGCGGCGCCACCGCGATTGGTTCTCGGCCGCGCGGGCGACGAGCAAAGTCGAGGCTCGCGCGAATGCGTGAACGACGCTGGCGCGGACGGGCGGCGAGACCACGTCGGTCAACAACGCGTCGATCTCCTTGGCGGCGTCGATGATGGCGGTCCTGTTCTGCTCGACACGCGCTTGCCATTCGCATTTTGCCGCAGTTTGAGCCTGCGCGGGCAGCGCTAAGGGCAAAACGCTCAACCGAGCGTCAATAATGCAGTCGTATTGCAACCATCCCCACCCCAGTCTGCTGCAACAAGATTCGTCTCCCACCACCCTCTTGTAGGCTAATTTCGAAATAAATGATATTTTATTGCCTAAAACCGAAGCCGGCCTTATGATCTCCAAATTGCCCCCGAAATGGAGCCGCGCAACCGTTGAAATACAACCCCGAGCGAGAATGTCTGGATTTTCTTATTTGAATCGGTCGTAACCCATTGAAAAGTCCCGATTCGGAAAAATAAACGTTAGTAAACGCTAGCACTTTTACTAACGTTTATGCGCGTTTAGTGGCGTTTAAGAGCGTTTATTTGGGTTGATTGGGTGGGGTTGCGCCCAGAGGTTGCATCTGTCTCATGGGCGCCTTCAGCCAAAGCGACGCCCCCGGTTCCGCCGTGGCGATTGGCGCCTTAAGGCTAGTCCCGCCCTTCAGCTTGAACGATAAGGCCGCGCTCCATGTCTCTCGCCCGATACCCCTCGCTCATCGACAAGGTCGTCTTCATCACCGGCGGGGGGTCGGGCATCGGCGCGGCGATGGTCGAGGCTTTCGCCGAGCAGAAGGCCAATGTCGCTTTTGTCGATATTGCCGTCGAGGCCTCAAAGGACCTCGTCGCCAAGATCGGCGCCTCCCACCCCCCGCCGCTCTTTCTTCACTGCGATCTGACCGACATAGCCGCGCTCGAAACGGCGATGGAGGAGGTTCGCCAGCGCATGGGTCCGATCGCCGTGCTCGTCAACAACGCCGCCAACGACCAGCGGCAGGCCGCGGACGAAGTGAGCGAAGAGGATTGGGACCGCACGATGGCGCTCAACCTCAAGCACCAGTTTTTCGCCGCGCAGATCGCGCGCCGTTCGATGCGCGAGCTTGGCGGGGGCGCCATCGTCAATTTCTCATCGACCGCCTGGATGCTCGGGGTGCCCCGGCTGTCGGTCTATTCCACCGCCAAAGCTGCAGTCATCGGTCTCACGAACAGTCTCGCGCGCGAGTTCGGCTCCGACAATATCCGCGTCAACGCCATTGCGCCCGGCCTAGTCGTTACCGAGCGGCAGCGCCGCCTTTGGATGAGCGAGGAGGACATCGCCGACTTCCGCGCGCGTCAATGCATCAACCGATCCTTGCTCGCCGAAGATGTCGCGCGCCTGGCGTTGTTTCTAGCCTCCGACGACAGCGCGATGATTACTAAGCAATGCTACCAGGTGGACGGTGGACTGCGTTAATTCGCCTCGACAAAAATGAACTTGATCGCGCCATCTTGTGGGCGCATCTTCAATTCTACGGCGGTCCGATTGAAGACCGCACGAATAGGGGATGGGACGATGACAGTTGCCCGCATTCTGGACGAAAAGGGCCGCGACGTTTTCACCACTCAGCCGCATCGCACCCTGAAGGAAGTCATCGAGCT
>DATCEJ010000685.1:0-17284 GCA_036510135.1 Roseiarcus sp.
AGGCGAATGAGCAAGCCGGCGGCGACCGGCGCCAACGCGAGCGAAAGCCAGAACTGCTCATGATGCGCGGCGATCATCATCACGGTCCAGATCGCGACAAAAGGCGGGAAGGTGACCGCAAGCTCGAAGATTCCGCGAGCCGTGCTCGCACGGCGGTAGGGGAGGATCGCCTGCGCCCAGTCGCGCGCCGACCGCACCGCGCTTTTCGTTTCCGTCGCCGACATCCAGCACCTCGCCCGATATGCGCTTTAAAGAAAAGCGTCGTCGAGTGGGTGGTCGACTGCGCCGAGGAAGGATCAAACGATCCCCATATAGACCCATAGACACCCGGCCGTGAAAAAGCGATGACAATTCGCTCGTACCGCGCCGTCCGCGACGCTTGACGCGGCAGAGCGTCCCATTACACGCGCCCGGCCGCCGCCCCCAAGAAGCGTAGGCGATTTACTGACTGAGTCAATGTATAATACAGATTCCTGCTTTGGAAAACCTGGGGCTTTTCGGACACCAGATCGCCGATCTTTTGGATTCGCACTTGGGAGACGAACCCCGCCGCCGCGGGGCTTGCCTTCCAACGGCGTGCTCGCGGGTCGGTGAAATCGGCGTTTTGGATCGGGCGAGGTCGCATAAGATCGCCAATACAGTTGCATTTTTACGCGACTCGATCCGTCGCGCCGCGGCTAAGGAAGCCATTCGCGGAGTCGGTCGGCGGGTCGAGGCCGCGCCGAATATGCATTAACGTCGCCGATCTCGATCCGCGCGGTAGACTTTGCCCGACTTTCCCGCCTGCGACCAACTTTGCGACAGGGCCGGACGGGGCGGAGAAGCCTTTGTCCGAAGGCATCGATCAGTTTGGGTTTTCTTGGGGCCTCCCCATTTCAGCGCGAAAACCCCTGTTTATGAGGGTTGGAATTCCTTAGAATTCCTTGGATTTCCTCTCGATCACAACCGCGTAACGCATGCGGTCATCCCTAAGGGCCGCCCGACCCGCTCAGGTCGCTTTTTGATCCTGGGCGTCTTCTACGGCTTGCGCCATTTGTCCGGAACGCCCCCCGTCGTATGACGCACTCGTTCCACCAAAGGATTTGAATTGGGGTTTAGCTCACGTGCCTTGTGAATCGCTTCCTTTTGAGTCGGCATGACAGCACTGGCCCGCTCGGCGTTTCCTTTGCGTACCGCATAGTCGCCTTGCGGCCGACGTTCTACAAACAATTGATCTTTGTTCATTTTAAAATGTACCCTTCGTGCTTCAACATGCTGGGCCTCACCGCCCAATTTGACGCTATATATAGGAGGTGCGTCATCCTTCCAAATAGTCTGGTCGCGTCGCCCGGCCAACAATCCCGCGATCGAAATGTCCTCGTCGATATCCTCCCAATGCAAACCGAAACGGCCGATCTCAACCGCCTCGCGCTGCGCGGGCGTAGCGTTGAGGAGCCGCGGAAACCAGGCGTAGGGAATACCGAGGGTGCGGCCGTCAGACAATTCCACCCACATGGAATTGTCGTCGAACCTAACCGCCTTGGCCGAAGTGTCCATTCCAGGCTCTCTCTATTCGCCCCCTTTCCTCATTCACCGTTCGGAGGAGCGCGTTCAGTTCCGCCGCATTAAACCCAAAGCTCTCGGCCACAGCAACCTCCGGCCGCAACCAGAACTTTGCTTCATGGCCGCCCTTGCGCACATGCACATGAGGCGGTTCGCGCGGGTCTCCCTCGTTCGAGAAGAAATAGAGCCGATAGCCCTCGCGTTTGAGGACCGTTGGCACTGAGCGTCAGACTTCAGCTGCACCCCGTCGTGCCGCCGCAAGTGTCGCACTTCAAGCACGTGCCATTACGCACCATGGTGAAGTTGCCGCATTCGGGGCAGGATTCGCCGACATAGCCTTTCATCCGCGCTTCGGCGCGCTTCTCGGCGACCGTTTCGGCTTGGGGCGCGAGGCTCGAGCCGACGGCGGGCGCCGCGCGCTCGGCCAGCTCCCCTTTCAGCGCCGTCGCCCCCTGCACGAAGACGCCATGCGCGCTTGAACCGCCGATGGACTGAACCGCAGCTGCGTCCCCTGCCCCGCTCCGCACCAGCATCAGCTTGTCGCCCGGCCGCGAGCGCAGGAGGCCTTTGGAGACGACGGACGCCACGGGAGCAGCGGGCGGCGCGTTTCCTTCGCCCGCGCCCGGCGCCCTGTCCTGATCGACGCCGCCGCCAAGCACCGTATTGCCAATCTCGTCCGGCGAGATATGGGCGAGGTCGTTGCGGCCGAGATAGGAGATGGCGAGCTCGCGGAAGATATAGTCGAGGATCGAGGTCGCGTTCTTGATCGCGTCATTGCCCTGGACGAGCCCCGCCGGCTCGAACCGGACGAAGGTGAAGGCCTCGACATATTCCTCGAGCGGCACGCCATATTGCAGGCCGAGCGAGATGGCGATGGCGAAATTGTTCATCAAGCTGCGGAAGGAGGCGCCCTCCTTGTGCATGTCGATGAAGATTTCGCCGAGGCGCCCGTCCTCATATTCGCCGGTGTGCAGATAGACCTTGTGCCCGCCGACGACCGCCTTCTGGATGTAGCTCTTGCGGCGGTTGGGAAGGCGCTCGCGCTCGCGCAGGCGCTCGACCCGCTCGACCACGCGCTCAACGATCCGCTCGGCGACGGCCATTGCGCGCTGAGGCGCGTTGAGCGCGATCAGCGTCTCGACCGCGTCCTCCTCCTCGTCGTCACTCTCGACCAGTTGCGAATTGAGCGGCTGCGACAGTTTCGAGCCGTCGCGATAGAGCGCGTTCGCCTTGAGCCCCAAGCGCCAGGACAGCATGTAGGCGTCCTTGCAATCCTCGACCGAGGAATCGTTGGGCATGTTGATGGTCTTCGAGATCGCGCCGGTGATGAACGGCTGCGCCGCCGCCATCATGCGGATGTGGCTCTCGACCGAGAGATAGCGCTTGCCAATGCGCCCGCAGGGGTTGGCGCAGTCGAACACCGAAAGATGCTCGGCCTTGAGATAGGGCGCGCCCTCGAGCGTCATCGCGCCGCAGGCGAAGCTGTTGGCGGCCTCGATCTCGGCCTTGGAGAAGCCGAGCGCGGCCAGAAGATCGAAGCCCGGCGCGTCATAGCGGTCCGCTGGGATCTTGAGCGCATGGGCGAGGGTCTCGACGCCGAGCGTCCATTTGTTGAAGACGAAGCGGATGTCGAAGGCGCCGGCGAGCGCCGCCTCGACCTTGTCGATCGCTGCTTCAGGCAGGCCCTTCGCCTTGAGCGCCGCATGGTTGACGCCCGGCGCATGGGCGAGCGTCGCCCGGCCGACCGCGTAGGCGACGATGTCGGTGATCTGCTTCTCGTCATAGCCCAGAGTGCGCAGGGCCTCGGGCACGGCGCGATTGATGATCTTGAAATAGCCCCCGCCCGCGAGCTTCTTGAACTTGACCAGCGCGAAATCAGGCTCGATGCCAGTCGTGTCGCAATCCATGACGAGGCCGATCGTGCCGGTCGGCGCGATGACCGAGACCTGCGCGTTGCGATAGCCATGCGCCTCGCCCAGCGTCAGCGCATCGCCCCACGCAAAGCGCGCGGCCTCGCTCAACGCCGCCCAGGCCGGGCCGGCGTTGGCGAGCTCGGCATGGTCGAGCGGGGTCGGCGCGACGGAAAGCGTCTCGTAGCCAGAAACCTCGCCGTCGGCGGCGCGCTTGTGGTTGCGGATGACGCGCAGCATCGCTTGCGCGTTCGCCTTGTGGCCGGGGAAGACGCCGCTCTTGGCGGCGATTTCCGCCGAGGTCGCATAGGCGCGGCCGGTGAGGATGGAGGAGAGCGCGCCGCAGATCGCGCGGCCGTGGTCGCTGTCATACGGAATGCCTGACGACATGAGCAGGCCGCCGATATTGGCGTAGCCGAGTCCAAGCGTGCGGTAGTCATAGGAGAGGCGCGCGATCTCGCGTGAGGGGAACTGCGCCATCGCGACCGAGATTTCGAGCGTCAGCGTCCACAGGCGAATCGCGTGCTCGTAGCCTTTGACGTCGAACGCCTTGGTAACGGAATCGCGGAATTGCAGCAGGTTGAGCGAGGCGAGGTTGCAGGCCGTGTCGTCGAGGAACATGTATTCGGAGCAAGGATTAGACGCGCGGATCGGCCCCGACTCAGGGCACGTGTGCCAGTCGTTGATGGTGGTGTGATATTGCAGGCCGGGATCGGCCGAGGCCCAGGCGGCGTAGCCGATCTTCTCCCACAGGTCGCGCGCCTTGACCGTCTTCGCAACCTTGCCGTCGAGACGGCGGATCAGATTCCAATCGCCGTCGTTCTCGACCGCCTGCAGAAACGCGTCGGTCAGCCGCACCGAATTGTTGGAGTTCTGGCCCGAGACGGTGAGATAGGCCTCCGACTCCCAGTCGGTGTCGTATTCCTCGAAGTCGATCTTCGTATAGCCCTGACGGGCGTATTGGATGACCTGCTTGATCACGCCGTCCGGCACGTCGTCGCGGCGCGCGGCCTTGACCTCACGCTTGAGCGCGGGGTTCTTCTCGATCGTGAAGCAATCGTCGCCGGAGCCCTCGCAATTGAGGCAGGCTTTCAGGATCGCCTTCAGGCGCCGCTTGACGACCTTCGAGCCCGCGGCGAGCGCGGCGACCTTGCGCTCTTCCCTCACCTTCCAGTCGATGAACGATTCGATGTCGGGATGATCGGCGTCGACGACCACCATCTTCGCCGCGCGGCGCGTGGTGCCACCCGACTTGATCGCGCCCGCGGCGCGGTCGCCGATCTTCAGGAACGACATGAGGCCGGACGAACGGCCGCCGCCCGACAGTTTCTCGTTCTCGCCGCGCAGAAGCGAGAAGTTCGATCCGGTTCCGGAGCCATATTTGAACAGGCGCGCCTCGCGCACCCACAGGTCCATGATGCCGCCCTCGTTGACGAGATCGTCGGCGACCGATTGGATGAAGCAGGCGTGCGGCTGGGGATGCTCGTAAGCCGACTTCGACTTGACGAGCTTTCCGGTCTCGAAGTCGACGTAATAATGGCCCTGGCTGGGCCCATCGACGCCATAGGCCCAATGGAGGCCGGTGTTGAACCATTGCGGCGAATTGGGCGCGGCCATCTGGCGCGCGAGCATGAAGCGCATCTCGTCGTAATAGGCGCCCGCGTCGTCTTCGCCGTCGAAATAGCCGCACCTCCAGCCCCAATAGGTCCAGGCGCCGGCGAGGCGGTCGAACACCTGCTTCGCCGAGGTCTCGGAGCCGAGGCGCTCTTCCTTCGGGAGCGAGCTCAGCGCGGTCTCGTCGGGGACCGAGCGCCACAGGAACGAGGGAACGCTCTCCTCCTCGACGCGCTTCACGCGCGCGGGGATACCGGCTTTGCGGAAATATTTCTGCGCCAGCACGTCGGCCGCGACCTGGCTCCAGGCGGCCGGGACTTCGACGCCTTCGAGCGAAAACACGACCGACCCGTCGGGATTGCGAATTTCGCTCTTGGTGGTCGCGAAGGAAACGAGGTCATAAGGGCTGACGCCCGATTGCGTGTAATGCCGTTCGATGCGCATCGCCTTCGATCCCCGTTATTGCGGCCTGCTCGGCCGCGTTGATCCTGCTTTACCGAACATAGGCGGCGCGGCCGTGAGCCGCTCACGCGCAAGCCGTCATCGGCTGGCCCGAACGCCGTCCGCCCTCACTCGCCTCAAGCTTTACAGACCACGCCTAGCTCGGTTTACGCCCCTGCCCGGCTCTAAAACCGCTGTCCCCGACGCTTGATCCCCACGCAATCAAGGAACAATCGCACACTACAACTCTATGAAGGCCACGTCAACAATTTGTATCCACTGCCGCGCTGTGACACAACATATTGTGGATAGCGGGGATAACAGACTCTTAACGTCGGCGCGGACGGAAACATCCGACGAGTCGGGGCGCCCCCGCAAGCGCGATTTTCCGCCATATCTGGTGAGAAACTTCAGCTTGCCTCGCAAAGCGTGGCTCGGCATAGTCCGGGGCGCGCAAGGCTTGCGCTCATCTCCCGGCGAAAACGGCGCTCCCATTCATGCTGCTGGACCGAATCAAGGATTATTTGCTGCACTATTTCACCTGGTGGAACGGCGCGAATTTCAACACGCGCTTTTACACCCGGCGCTTTGGCGTGCTGGTCGGCCATGACGAATTTGGCAACGCCTATTACCGGCGCCCCGGCATTGATCCGGCCCTCGGCTTCGAGCGCCGGTGGGTGATCTACAATGGCGTGTCCGAAGCCTCGATGACGCCGCCGGGCTGGAACGGCTGGCTTCACCACACGGTCGACGTGCCGCCGACCGAGGAAGGCTACAAACCTCACCCGTGGCAAAAGCCGCATATGGGAAACCCGACCGGCACGCCGGCCGCGATCCGACCCGACGGCTCGACGCTCAGGCCTGGCCCACGCCAGCCAACCGGAGGCGATTACGAGGCGTGGAGCCCTGGCCCCTGAGGCGAGCCGCCTTCATTCCGCCGCCCTTCCCCAGCAAAGCGCCCGCCATGGATCTCCTCCGCTTGGCCTACGCGATCCGACGTCGCGCCTATCCCGCAATCGCGAGGATGAGGCCAGCGCTTGCCGGCGCGACGCTGGCCGTAGTCTCCGCGCTGGCCGCGCCTGACGCGGCGCTCGCCGACAAAATCAGCAACCCGATCGCCGTTTTCAACGGCCTCGACAAGATCACTGGCCGCATCATTTCGTTCGAAGTGGCGATCAACGAGACGGTGCAGTTCGGCGCCCTGCAGATCACGCCACGCGTCTGCTATTCCCGCCCGTCGACCGATGCGCCGCAGACCGACGCCTTCGCCCAGGTCGACGAGATCGACGAGAAAAAGCAGATGAAGCGCATTTTCTCGGGCTGGATGTTCGCCGACAGTCCGGGCCTGCACGGCGTCGAGCATCCGATTTTCGATATTTGGCTCACCGCCTGCAAAGGCGGCACGGTGGTGATTCACGATGCCCCGACGGCAGAGGCCTCCGTGCCGAACCCGGACGAAAGTCCGCCGACCGACCCGGGGGCCGATGCGGCATCCCCCGAGCAGGCTCCGCCACCCGTGCAAGCGGTGAAGAAGAAGAAGCCGAAGCCCGCGCCAGCCGTCGTTGCGGCCCCCGCGCCCGATGCGCAGCCGACAGCGCCGTTCGAGCCGGCGCCCAACTCGTCGCCGGGGGGCAACGCGCGCTCGCGCTGACCTTGGCCAGTCCGCTCATTCTGCGGTAACATTCGCCAAAGGCCCACGCGCGACCGGTCGTAGCGGCCACAGCGCGACAGGAAACGGGAGGATGCGCCATGACCGCCATTCGCAGCGCCATCAAGCCGACCCGACGCCCCGGCGAACTCGGCGTTCATTCGGTCGACCGTTTTCATTTCGCCGTTCCCGATCTCGCGGTCGCCAAAACTTTCTATGGCGAGTTCGGACTCGAGATCGATGAGGACGGCGGGCTCCTCAGCATGAAGACGCGCGGCAATCCGCATGTCTGGGTTACGCTCGACGAGGGCCCGCGCAAGAAGCTTGGCCATATCTCGTTCGGCGCGTTTGACGACGATTTCGACCGCTTCGCGGAGCGGCTTCAAGCCTTCGGCGTCAAGCGGCTCGATCCGCCGCCAGGCGTCGAAACCAACGGCCTATGGTTCCACGATCACGACGGCAATTTGGTCGAAATCAAGGTCGCGGCGAAATCCTCACCCAACGAAAAGTCGGATCTCTCCGAAGTCTTCATCGGCCCCGGCGTGCGCGGCGCGCCTTTCCGGCGCGACGTTGCGCGCGTTACGCCCCGACGCCTGGCGCATGTCCTCCTCTTCACCCGCGACGTGGAGAAGGCGGTTCAGTTCTACACGCGCACGCTTGGCCTGCGCCTCTCCGACCGGTCCGGCGACGGCATCGCCTTCATGCACGGGATTCACGGCAGCGATCATCATATGATCGCCTTCGTCACCTCGAGCGCGCCCGGATTGCATCATCTGAGCTGGGACGTGGGCACGGTCGACGACATCGGCCGCGGCGCCATGCATATGCTGGACAAGGGTTTTTCGAAGGGATGGGGCCTCGGACGGCACGTCCTGGGCTCCAATTTCTTCCACTATGTCGGCGATCCGTGGGGCAGTTTCAGCGAATATTCGGCCGGCATCGACTTTGTTCCAGCAGATTGCGACTGGAAGAGCGGCGACCACGCGCCGGAGGATTCTTTCTACGCGTGGGGGCCGACGCCACCGGATTATTTCACCCACAATGCCGAGGCGTAAGGGTTCTCCCTTTCCCTCCGGGAGAGGGTTAGAAGCGCCCGCGTCAGCGACAAGATCTCGGCGGCAGAGCATAGTTTTTCACTTGCCGTACTACGTGTAACGTAGTACGTTGGTGGGGTGATCCGGTCTTGGGCCAACAGCGCAACCCGGCAATTTGCTGAGAGCGGCAAGAACAAGTTCTCGGGCATGGATACGGAAGCTGCGGAGGACTTGCTTGCGGCCCTTCATGCAGCAACCTCATTGAATGACCTGAGTCCGCTCAAATCGGTTGGCCTGCACAAGCTGACCGGGTCGAGAAAGGGATTATGGGCGATGACCGTGAATGGCCCGTGGCGCATCTGCTTCCGCTTCGCGGACGGCGACGCATGGGACGTCGAAATCGTTGACTATCATTGAGGAGAAACTGACTATGAAGCCCGTCCACCCCGGCAGGCTGCTCCGACGAGAAATTCACGCGCGCGACCTTTCGGCCAACGCGCTGGCGCTGGCGCTCCGAGTCAGCTCCGGCCGTATCACCGACATTCTGAACGGAAAGCGCGGCGTGTCGCCGGAGACAGCCATGCGCCTGGCTCGTTATTTCGGCAACAGCCCGCTTTTCTGGCTCAATTTGCAGACGACATACGAGTTGGAGGTTGCCGAGGCGGAGTTTGGCGAACGGATCGCCGCCGAAGTCGCGCCCGCAATCGCATGAGAGCGGCCGGCAGCGGCGCCGATCCCTCCAAGACGGCGCGCGGCCGCGGCGTCAGTTGCAGCGGACGCGCCCCCACCGGTCGCGCCAGCAGGTCTGGCAGCGGCGGCGTCCCCAGCGGTCTCGCCAGCAGCGACGCCACCGGACGTCTTGGATGTCGCTGTTGAGGCCTGCGATCATGCTGTGATGCGGCGCCATCGGCATGGCCTGCGCGGTCGGCGCGACCGCCGCGAGGATGAGCGCCGCGAGCGCGGCGGCGACTGCGGTTTTGGGCATCGCGAGATCCTCCCTTTTTGGCGCCTACGCAAAAGCGCCTTCGACAGCCCAGAATGGCGAACTTTCGCGCGCGAGGTCAAGACGCCAGCGCCGCTGGTCTGCGGCTGCTGCAACTTAAACCTCTCCCCGATGGAGAAGGACGCCCGCTACCGCCACATCAGCCACCACGTCCCCGCGGCGAGCGTGATGACCGTCAGTGGCGCTCCCACCTTGAAATAGGCCCAGAAGCTGATCGGCATGCCCTCCGCGCGGGCGCGCTCGGCAACAATGAGGTTGGCGACCGATCCAAGCAGGGTGAAGTTGCCGGCGAGCGTGGAACTCATCGCGACCACGAGCCAGGCGCGCTGCGGATCGGGGAAAGTCGGAATGAACGGCCTCAGCGCCAACACCGCCGGCACGTTGCTGACGATGTTGGAAAGGACGGCGGTGAACAGCGACAGGCGCCAGACCATATCGAGCCCCAACGTCTTCGCCATCGCGATTCGGTCCGGCGTCAGCAGCGCCTTTTCCGCGCCGGCGACCACGACGAACATGCCCGCAAACAAAATAAGCAGCGGCCCGTCGAGCTCGCGGTAGATGCGGTGAGGTTTGATCTGACGCGTGAGCAGCAGGAACGCGCCGGCTATAATGGCCGCTTTCGCCGGCGCAACACCAGCGAAGAACGCGATCGCCAGGGCAACGCAGGTCACGCTCGCCTTGAGGACCTGCCCGCCATGCATGTGACCGCGAAAGAGACGAGGCTGAAGCTCGCCCTTGAAAGCGAATTCCTGCGCATAGACGATGCGCACGATGACGATGACGATGACGAGGCTGAAGACGGCAACGGGCGCCAGCGCGGCGGCGAACGCGGGATAAGGGATTCGGGAGAGCGTCCCGATCACCATGTTCTGCGGATTTCCGGTGATCGTCGCCACGCTGCCGCAATTGGACGCGGTCGCGACCGCGACCAGATAGGGCAGCGGGTTGCGGCCGAGCGAACGCACCACCTGCAGCACGATGGGCGCCATGACGAGGCAGATCGCATCGTTGACCAGAAAGGCCGACAGAACGCCCGCAAGCACCGTCACGATGACCAGCAGTAGGAACGGCGCGTGAGCATATTCGATTGCGAGCGCGCCCAGCGCCCTGAATGCGCCGGACACCTTCAAGTGCGCGACCACGATCATCATGCCAAGTAGAAGCGCGATCGTGTCGAAGTCGATGGCGCGAAAGGCTTCCTCGAGGCTCAAGGGACCGACCGCGATCATCGCCGCGCCGCCGAGGAAGGCGATGCCGGCGCGATCGAGACGCAAGCCTGGAATCCGGCCCACCGCCACGCCGATATAGGTCAGGACGAGGATGGCGAGCGCTGCGTAGCTATCGGGAGTCAAGAACTGGCCGCCCCTTTGAGCGCAAGCGTCTCACGATCGTGGGCGATAAAGTCCTCGTCGCGCGTTTCCGGCATGAAGCCGAAAAAGACGAGAAAGGCTAGGGCCGCAGCGGCGCCGAGAGCAAGAAAGGAGACGCTGTAGCCGAAATGATCGACGACGACGCCAGCGGCCAAGGCGCTGACCGACGCGCCAACTCCCTGAGTGGTTGCAATGGCGCCTTGCGCGAGATTGTAACGGCCGGTGCCATGCATGATGTCGGCGATGACCAGCGGCGTGAGCGCTTGATAGATACCCGCCCCGACCCCGTCGAGCAGTTGAATGGCAATCAGCCAGAAAGCGTTATCCGACAGTGGGTAGAGCGCCGCGCGGATCGGCAGAGCCGCGAAGGCGATGAGAAAAATCGGCCTGCGTCCCCAAGTGTCGGCGTTGCGCCCGACGAGAATTGCGATTGGCAGCATCACGCCCTGCGCGGCGATGATGCAAAAGGACATCATGGCGGTCGCTTCTTTCGGGAACTGAAGCGCGAGCTTTTGTCCGACGAGCGGCAGAAGGGGCGCATTGGCGAAGTGAAAAAAGAAGGCGCAGAGCGCAAAAATGACAAGCGGCTTCGTCCGGAAAAGGACGCCATAGCCGGCCGTCGACGTTCGGTCCCCAGCAGCATTGTCGTCAGAGCCCGCATCTCTCGCGCGCGCCTGATTGATGGCGCTTGCGGGGATGCTGAGGACAGCCGCTGTCGTCAGAATCGCGAAAACCGGGACCATCAGGAAGACCGCGCGTTGCGAGAGCACATATCCGATCGCGCCGGCCACGATTGCAATCGCGATATTTCCGGCGTGATCGAACGCCGAGTTGCGGCCGAGACGACGGGCGAGGCCGGATTTGGGCGTGACCCCCAGGGTCAGCGCGGCGACCGCAGGCGCAAAAGCGTCGCCCGCAATCGCCAGAACGCCAAACGCGACCGCCATCGGCCAGAACGTAGGAAGGCCGAAAATGATCAGTGAAGCGAAGGCCATCGCCGAGATCGATAGGACGATGACGGCTCGCTTAGCCGGGGTCAGATCGATCGCGGCGCCAATCGGGGTCTGCAGGGCAATACCGAGAAGCCCGCTTGTTGTCGCCACAAGGCCAAACTCGGTCTGGCTCCAATGGCGATCCGTCACCAGATAAACATTGACGAACGGGCCGAGCGCGTTGCGGGCGTCCGCCGCAAAGAAATTGAGCGCGTCGAGCGCATAGGGGATAGAGATCATCGCCACCGTCCGAAGAATGGCTCGACCTCGAGCCCCCTCACGAAACGCGGTCCGTCCGCCATTCGTTCCGCCGGCGACGCCCCGGAACGTCCGGGCGTGGGATCGGGATTTCCATTGACAACGCGCCCTGCTCCCCTCGTTAAAGGCCTCATGGGCAAGCGCGCGGATATCGTTCTCGTCGAGCGCGGGTTCTTTTCGAGCCGGGCGCGCGCTCAGGCTGCAATCGCGGCCGGGCTGGTCAGCATCGGCGGCGTCGCGCTTAAGAAGGCTTCGGAAGACATTGCGGCCGACGCGTCGATCGAAGCCGAGGCGTCTCACCCCTGGGCGTCGCGCGGCGGGGTCAAGCTTGCCGCGGCGCTCGACGCGTTCGCGCTCGATCCGGCGGGCCGCGCGTGCCTCGACATCGGCGCCTCGACCGGAGGCTTCACCGACGTTTTGCTGTCGAGCGGCGCGGCGATGGTCGTCGCGGTCGATGTCGGCCACGGACAGTTCGATCCGCGCCTCGCGGCAGACCCGCGTGTCCGTTCGCGTGAAGGCGTCGACGCGCGCGCGCTCACGGCTGATATGCTCGGCGAGCCCCCCGGGGCTATCGTCGTCGATGTGAGCTTCATTTCGCAACGGCTGCTTCTGCCGCACGTGCTTAAGCTCGCCGCTGAACGCGCTTGGCTCGTCAGTCTGATCAAGCCTCAGTTCGAGCTCGCCCGCGCCGATCTCGTCAAAGGCCGGGTCACGAGCGAAGCGGCGCTCGAGCGCGCCTGCGATGCTGTGCGCGCCACGATCGAAACCGAGGGCTGGACGGTGCTTGGCCTCATGCCGTCGCCGATCGTCGGCGGCGCCGGGGCGCGGGAATTTCTGATCGCCGCGCACCATGACTGAGCCCATCGAGGAGGTTTCGATCGTCGCGCTGGACGCGCATGGCCATGGACTCACCGCCAGCGGCGCGATCGTCCCCGGCGCCCTGCCGGGCGAGCAGGCGCTGGTCAAGCTGGAGGCCAAGCGCGCAGAGCTTGTCGAGACGCTGAACCCCGCGCCTGAGCGCGCGGCGCCAATATGCCGATGGTTCGGAACTTGCGGCGGCTGCGCCGCCCAGCACCTGTCGGCGGCGCTCTATCGCGCATGGAAGCGCGGCCTGGTCGTCGAAGCGCTCCAGCGCGAGGGCGTCGCCGCGGAGGTCGGGGACCTGGTCGATGCGCATGGCGCGGGGCGGCGCCGCGCGACCTTTCATGCCCGCTTTCCTCACGGCCAACCTGACGAGGTCGGCTTCATGCGCGCGCGCTCGCACGACATCATCGCCATCGACAAATGCCCGCTGTTCAGCGCAGGCATGGCGGGCGCAATTCCTGCCGCCCATGCGCTCAGCGGTGATCTGCGCGGATTGATGAAGCCCCTCGACATCGGCGTCACCGCCACGCTCGACGGCCTCGATGTCGACCTGCGCGGCTCCGGGCCGCTCGGATGGAACGAGACGCAGAAGCTGACGCGGACGGCGGAGGCGCTCGACCTCGCGCGCGTCTCCAATCACGGCGAGGTCGTGATCGAGCGTCGGCCGCCTCGGGTCGCGTTCGGCCAAGCGCTTATACGGCTTTCGCCCGGCGGCTTCCTGCAGGCGACCGAGGCGGGGGAAATGTGGCTTGTGGAGTTTGCTGAGCGCGCGCTCGCGGGCACGAAAAAGGTCGCAGACCTGTTCTGCGGCTCGGGCGCCTTCGCGCTTAGGCTCGCCTGCGCCCGTGAGGTGTTTGCCGCTGATTCTGATCCCGCTGCGATTGCCGCCCTCGCCAGAGGCGCCGCGACAACGCCTGGCCTGCGCAAGCTTGAGACCGAAGCGCGCGATCTCTTTCGCCGTCCGCTGCGGGCCGATGAACTCGCTGCGTTCGATGCGGTGCTCATCGATCCGCCTCGCGTCGGCGCGATCGAACAGGCGCGCGCGCTGGCCGCCTCCACTCTGCCGCTCGTGGTCTCCATCTCATGCAACGCGGCGACTTTCTCGCGAGATGCTCGCATTCTCATTGACGGCGGCTTTCAGGTTGAGTCCGTGACTCCGCTTGACCAGTTTCGTTTTTCTGCCCATGTCGAAATCGCGGCCGTCTTTCGCCGGCCGAAACCGAAAGCGCGTGTGCGGAGGCTCCTCTAGGTGGGCGCGACGAACCGAGAAACCATTCTCGCCGCCCTGCAGAATATTGTCGGAGCGCGGCATGTGCTGACCGACCCTGCGCTGTTCGCAGGCGCGCTCGTCGAGCCGCGCAAGCTTTATCAGGGAAAAGCGTTCGCGCTGGTGCGCCCGGGCGCCACCAAGGAAGTCGCGGAGGTCGTAGCCTTGTGCAACGAGGCGCGCATCGCCATGGTCCCGCAGGGCGGCAACACCGGCCTCGTCGGCGGCCAGACGCCCGATTTGAGCGGCAACGAAATCATCGTTTCGACCCAGCGTCTGCGCGCGATCCGCGAGGTGGACACTGACGGCAACGTGATGATTTGCGAATCGGGCGTCGCGCTCGGCGAAGCGCAGGCCGCAGCGCTCGCCGCCGATCGGCTTTTTCCACTGTCGCTGGCGTCAGAGGGCACATGCACGATTGGCGGAAACATCTCAACCAACGCCGGCGGCCTGAATGTCATTGCCTATGGCAACACGCGCGATCTCGTGACCGGCGTCGAAGCCGTGCTCGCTGACGGCCGCATCGTCAACGCTTTGAGCAAGTTGCGCAAGGACAACACCGGTTACGATGTGAAAAGCCTTTTCATCGGCGCCGAAGGGACGCTCGGCATCGTCACCGCTGCTTCGCTTCGGCTCTTTCCCAGTCCTCGCGCGCAGGCGACGGCCTTCGTCGGTTTGAAGAGCCCCGACGACTCACTGAAACTCCTGAGGCTGGCTCGCGAACGGCTCGGGGCTGCGATTACGAGCTTCGAACTGATCAGTCGCAACGCTTATGACATCGGAATTCGACACGGCGGCGCGCGCGCTCCATTGCGCGGCGTGCACGACTGGTACGTTCTTGTCGAGGCGTCATCCCAGAGCCCAAGCGGACTCGACGACGCTTTCGCCGGCGTGCTCGAGGCGGCGCTCGATCAGGGCGTCATCGAGGACGCCTCGATCGCGGCCTCGCTCGAACAGCGCGCGGACTTCTGGCAATTGCGCGAGTGCTTGTCCGACGCCCAGAGCAAAGAGGGCGCTTCGATCAAGCACGACGTGTCTGTCGCGGTCGGCCTCGTGCCGACGTTAATCAGGGAGGCGACGCCGGCTGTGGAAGCCTTCGCGCCGGGGGCCCGCGTGGTCGCCTTCGGCCACCTCGGCGACGGCAATATCCACTTCAACGTGTCGCAGCCGGTTGGCGGCGACGGCCGAGCCTTTCTCGATCGCTGGGACGCAATGAACGAGATCGTGCACGGAATCGTGGCGCGCCTCGGGGGCTCGTACTCCGCCGAACACGGCGTGGGTCAGCTCAAGCGCGGGCTGCTCGCCCGCTGGAAAGACCCCGCCTCCCTCGCAATGATGCGCCAGATCAAGGCGGCGCTCGACCCGAACAATGTCATGAACCCGGGCAAAGTCCTGTAAGGCTGCCCGGTTTCGGCCGCGTCACTCCTTGCCCATGACCGCCAGCGCCTGCTCCAACGGCTCGTGCGAAGCGCGAACGACCCCCGCGTAGGGGTTGGAGAGGTCCAGGATCAAGAGAACGGCGCTGGCGACCGCGATGGAGCCGACGGCCAGCGTGATCACCGACGTCACTGTGGCGCGCGCTGTTAGGCCGAAGCCGCAAAAAAGACAGACGACCCATCCAACGACGACCAGCAAGACCGGATAGGCGACAGGCGCGGAGAGCGCGAAGGACATCTCCATTCGCGTTTGACCGATGGCGTCCGACATTGCTGTCGCCGCGGCGAGCGCCTGCTTCTGCCCGTCGGTTGTGGGGTGAAGCTTCGCCAGCTCCTTATCCCGAGCGCGCATGTTCTGAAGCGCTGAGGCAAAGTTGTTCGCGGCGAAATTGTCGTCGCTCTGGTTCACGTGCCAAACTTGGTCGATGGTCTTTCCCAGTGCGTCTCTGATCTGAGCGCGTGCGGGGATGGCCTCTGGACCATAGTCGGACAGCGCCAAATCGAGCTGCATCATCTTCGCAGCGAAAGCCTGGACCTGCGCGTTCTGGCCTGAATAGACGCCATACGCCGTCCAGATCAATAGGCCGGTCACCAGGGCGCAGAGGAGCGTGAGGAGGCCGGCGACCGCCGCGATCATGTCGCGCGAGCCGCCGCTCGTATGATGCTCGGGCAGCCTGCTCTGCAGGACGAGGCCCAGCAATCCGGCGGCGAACATTGCGACGGCGACCGCAATCGCGAACTTATCCGAACTCATACTCATCCCCAGGAAGATTGCGGCAGTTAGTCGCTCCATGGCCCGAACGCAAGCGTGCAGCGCCGGTATTCACCCCATCGCGCGCCGCCGTCCGAATGGCGCGAATCATGGCGAAACGATAATGTCGCGCGGCATGAATCGTTCAGCACGGAAGTCGAACGGCGTAAAGCGGCGGCAGGCCCCACTCCGGCGACATGCCGCGGCCTTAGTCGCGCTTCTTGTGCTTGGCCTCGGCGCTGCAGATGGGACCGCTTCGGCCGCCTGCGCGCCGAAGGATTTCAACAGCGCCAAATTCACAATCTGCACGTTTGATCCGCGCCATGACGACATTCGCCTGTTCCTCAGCGGGCCGGACGACAAGCCGTACGGATCGCTGGGCGCGCTCGCTTCAGCGCTGAAGCAGAAGGGCGCGAAGCTTGCGTTCGCAATGAACGCCGGCATGTTCGGCCAGGACCAACTTCCCGTCGGCCTTTATGTCGAGGATCGGCGCAAGCTGCATGACGCCGACACGCGCGGCGGCGCAACGAATTTTCACATGAAGCCGAATGGCGTGTTCTGGATCGGCGATGGCGTCGCGGGCGTGACTGAGACCAGCCGCTACCTCGCCAGCCCGCCGCCCGTACGCTACGCGACGCAGTCCGGGCCAATGCTGATCATCGACGGGAAAGTGCATCCAAAAATCCGGCCAGATGGAACCTCGCAAAAGATCCGCAACGGCGTGGGCGCGTGCAAGGGAGGCTCGGTCAGCTTCGCCATTGCCGAGGAACCCGTGACCTTCGACACCTTCGCTCGCCTGTTTCGCGACGGCCTCGGTTGTCAAAACGCGCTCTTCCTCGATGGCTCGGTGTCGTCGCTTTATGCGCCGGAACTCAGCCGCGACGACGAACCGGAGGCGATCGGGCCGATTGTGGGCGTGGTGCGGCCTGACGCGATGCAAAAGAACCAATAGCGAGATGTAGCGTTCGGGTAAGGACGGGGGATGAAATGCTGTCCATTCGGAACGCTCGCCCGGAAGACGCAGCCGCAGCGTGCAACGTTATACGGCGATCGATTACAGAACTATGCGCGGCCGACCACGGCGACGATCCCGAGATTTTGGCTCGGTGGCTCAGCAACAAGACTCCGGAAGAGGTCTGCGCCTGGATCGCCCG
>DATCEJ010000686.1:0-13748 GCA_036510135.1 Roseiarcus sp.
GTCGTGCGCGACGCCGCCGGCAAGCTGGCCGATCGCCTGCATCTTCTGGCTTTGCACGAGGTTCTCTTGCAGCGTGCGTTGCTCGGTGGTGTCGAGGGCGAAGAGGGTCGCGCTCGCGCCCTCGTCGCTGCGCGGATCGGCGGCCGAAACGAAGAGCCGCGCCGAACGCTGGGCCCCCGGCCCTTCGAGCGACACGTCGAGAGGCGCGATTTCGCCCTCGCCCTGGGCCGCCGCCTCGATCGATGCGCTTAAAGGCGCCCGATCGCGCTCGGCGACCAGGTCGAAAATCGACAGCCGTCCCTTGGCCGCGTCGCTCTTGGAAGCGGCCTGGGCCAGGCGCGCAAACGCGGCATTGGGACGCAGCACCGCGCCTGCGGCGTCGACGGCCGCGATCGCCACCGGGGTCGAATTGAAAATGCGGGCGAAGCGGACCTCCGCCGCGCGCAGGTCTTCGCCCTTGATGTCGCCTGGAGCGCGATTGATCACCAGCGAGCGGGACGGCCCCGGCGCGCCCTCGCCGGAGAACGCGACCTTGTGCAGGATGCGCGCCGGGACGAGGCGCCCCTGGCGGGGCTTGAGGTCGACGTCGAATTGCTGCGTCGTCACTTCGCCGGGCGGCCCGGATATGATGGCGAGCATCGCGCCGCCGTCTCCGGCGACGATGTCGTCGATCTTGAGCCGGCCAGCGCTGAACTGGGCGAGATCATAATCGAGCCACCCAGCCAGGGTCGCGTTCATGTGCGCGATCGAGCCGTCGGGCTCGGCGGAGAAAAAGCCAGCCGGCGCGTGGTCGAGATAGTCGATCGCGTGCTGAAGATCCTGGAAAAAGGTTTCATGCCGGTCGTGGTCGCGCGTCTCATCCGAGACCGTCCACACCATCAGCCCGTCTCTCGCCATGCCCTCGAGCGGACGAACGCGAATGTGGTACCAGGCGACCTCGCCCTGGCCGCTTGGCGGGGGCGAGAGACGAAGCTCCTCGCTCGCGCGCCCCCCGGATTTCGCCGCTTGCGACAGGCGATAAACGGATTCCGAGACGTCCGGCGAGCCGCTGAACAGGCGTTCGATCGGACGCAGGTCGCTTGCCGCGGGCGCGCCCGAAAGCGCGCGGTAGGCTTCGTTGGCGTAGACGATATGCAATTCACGGTCGGTGACGAGGATTCCGTCCGGATTGGAGTCGGCGATCGCCTTGGTGGTGTCGAAGCGCGCCGCCCGGGTTGACAGTTGCAACATGCCGCACGCGTAGAGCAGCAATCCGAACGCGCCGCAGACGGCGAGGAAGACGATCATCCAGGTCATCAGCGTGGCGCCGATCGCGTTCGGCGCGAGCCAGACGGCCAGAAGCGCGCCGGCGAGACAGACGAGGAGGATCGCCAGCGCGACCGGATTGACCGTTCGCTCGATTCTGTCCACCGGCGGGGGCGGCGGAGATTTCATTTGAGGATCGGACCCCCAGGGACAGTGCCGTCGACAGGACGAGTGCGAGCGCGCTGAGTCGCGGTTGATCGTGTGCTATCATGGGCCGCGCGCCCTGTCTTGGCGGCGGCCCGTTCAACCTGGGCGAAAGTGCGGTGAGCGCCGCAGTTTTCAACGGGTTCGCATTTTGTTATGAAATGTGACATTGGCGCTGCGTCGATCGGATTCGGTGCGCGCGGGCCGCGCGCCAGACCGGGTCACTGGGCCGCGCCCGATCTTGCTTCTCGGACGCCGGCTGAACCATCGTTCGGCTGGCGAATTGAAGAGCGGTTTGTTCTGCGCTCGGCGGCGGAAGTGTTGGATTGGGCATGCAGTGGTTGAATGAGCTTCCGTTCGCGGACAATAGGGTCCTTCAGATTGGACTCCTTGCGGCTTGCGGCATCGCCGCCCTCATCGTGCTCGCGATTGTTTACCGGCTGACCTTCGCTCATCGGCTGCGTGTTCCGGGTGGACGGACCCGGCAGCCGAGGCTCGGGCTGGTCGACGCATTCAGCCTGGACGGGCAGCGGCAGCTTGTGCTGATCCGCCGCGACAATATCGAACATCTGGTCATGATCGGCGGACCGAACGACGTTCTGGTTGAGTCGCAGATCAATCGCGCCGTGGTCCCCGCGCGCGAGGGCGTCCAGGCTTCGCCTCTGCTTGTTCCGACCACGCCAGTGCGGCGAACCGAAGCCGCCGCGCTTCCTGCGTCGCCGGCCGCCGTCACCGAAACTCCGCCGAAGATGGCCGCCAAGGTCCCGACTTCGCCGGCCCCGCCGCCCGCGCCCTCTCCGGCCCCGGCTGCGCCGGCCTCCCCGCCCGTGGCGCCGCCGGTTCCGAAGGCGCCCGCTCCAGCCCAGCCGACCGCTCCCGTTCTACCGGCCGTTCCTATCCAACCGCCCACGCCCGAATTGGCGCGCCCACCCTCCGCGCCGCCGGCGGCCACCCAAGCCCCGGAGCCCGCTCGACCAGCGCCGGCAAGTTCGCCGCCGCCGCGTCAGGCGGACTCGCCGCGCCCCGCACAAGTGCGCGCGACCATGCCCCCGCCGATCGTCCCCACCAGCGCCTCACCGAATCGCGGGGCGCCGGGTCGCGCTCCGGAACCCGCGCGAGGCCCGGGCAATTCCCCGGCCTCGTCTGCTGTCACGTCTGCGCCGCCGCGCCGGCCGGAGAGAGCAGAGCCGGCGGTCGCTGGCTCGAAAGCGGACTCAATCGCTCCAACAGCGAAAATGGAGCCCCAGCCCCCCGCGGCGCCAACGGTGACGACCGTCCCGCCGGCTACCGCGGGCTTGGCGCAAGCGCGGCTTGCGCCAAACACAAGCCCGTCGGCGCCGGCCTCCGACTGGGCGCGAAAACCATCCGATGTCCGCCCCCCGCATGGGGACAAGACGAATGTCGCGCCAACCGGCAAGCCGTCGCCCAAAGTCGACGATCCCTTTGCCGACCTCGATTCGCTCGAGGCGGAGATGGCGCGTCTGCTTGGCCGCGAAAAATCCGATTGACCGAGGCGGCCGGCGCCGCGCGTTCGATAGCCATCGAACACAGCATCGTCAATTTCGCGAGCCGCGCCGACGATCTTTAATCGCTAAGCGGCGGCTGACAGCCCAAAGGCGGGCCGTCGACACCGGTTGCCGCAGCGACCGGTCACCATCGAATCACTCGTCGCGATAAATCCGCTCGCGCCGTTCGTGGCGCTCCTGGGCCTCGACCGACAGAGTCGCGATCGGACGCGCGTCGAGGCGCCTGAGCGAGATGGGATCGCCGGTTTCAACGCAATAGCCGTAAGAACCCTCGCCGATGCGGCCTAGCGCGGCTTCGATCTTGGAGATGAGTTTCCGCTGCCGGTCGCGGGCGCGCAGCTCGATCGCGCGGTCGGTTTCCGAAGATGCGCGGTCGGCGAAGTCGGGGTGGTTTTCGCTTTCCTGCTGCAGGGCCGTGAGCGTGTCGCGGCTCTCGGCCAGGATCGATTCGCGCCAGCCGATCAGCTTGCGGCGGAAATATTCTCGTTGCCGGTCGTTCATGAACGGTTCGTCGTCCGACGGTTTGTAACTCTCAACGGACACGTCGTTCATGGGCGATCCTATTTCCGCATGGAATTTTGCGGCCTTATACCGATCGATCGGCGAAGGAACAATGACTATCCTCGCCGATCGCGCCGCGACCGGCCGCCAAGCGCGCGGAAGTTCGGACAAGGCCTCGGGGCTATTTGCCGCAAGAGGCTTGCCAGACGGTAAAGAGGGTTTCAGGTTCAAGCGCCCGGACGGGTCCGAGCGACGGCGTTTTTAGGCGCCGAAGGGGAAACGCCATGTACAAGCGTATTGTTCTCGCGGTCGATCTCGCCGAGCCGACGCCAAGTCCGAAGGGGCTGACGGAGGCGGTCGAGCTGGCGAAGATGGGCGACGGCGAATTGAGGCTGGTCAATGTCCAGCTGGTCATGCCAGCCACGTTCATGGAATATGTGCCGGTCGATTTCGACGTCGAGCAGGCGAAGCGGTCCAAGGAGGCGCTCGACGCGATTCTGGGCAGCGTCGATCTGCCGGCGGAGCGCAAGAGCGCAGCGATTCGG
Organism: Roseiarcus sp.; assembly: GCA_036510135.1. GTDB lineage: Bacteria > Pseudomonadota > Alphaproteobacteria > Rhizobiales > Beijerinckiaceae > Roseiarcus. Next base: position 4,022 of record DATCEJ010000686.1, read on the forward strand.
GCGGGTGGAATCTATCACGAGCTCCTGCAAGAAGCGTCGGAATGGGACGCCGACCTCGTCGTTGTCGGTTCGCATCGTCCTGTCATGTCGGATTACCTTCTGGGCTCGAACGCCAAGACGATCGTGCGCCATGCTCAATGTTCGGTGCTGGTGGTGAGGGAATGATGCGTGGCGCCGCCAGGTGAGGCGGGAGCGTCAGGCCGCGAGCGCCCGCATCGCCGCTTCGACCCCGTCGGGGGTCAGCGGAAACATGCGGTGCTGAAACATTTCGGCGATCATCGTTGTCGACAGCGAATGATCCCAGGCGCGCGGCGGCGTCGGGTTGATCCACACAGAGCGCGGCCACGCAAGAATCGCCCGCTCGAGCCAGACCCTACCGGGCTCGGGATTGAGATGCTCGACCGAGCCGCCGGGAGCCATGATTTCGTGCGGGCTCATTGAAGCGTCGCCGACGAAGACGACCCGATAATCGCGGCGGTACGAATTGATGAGGTCGCGCGTCGGCACGCGCTCGTCGTGCCGGCGGCGGTTGTTCTTCCACACACTCTCGTAGAGGCAGTTGTGGAAGTAGAAATGGTCGAGCCGCTTGAATTGGCTTTTCGCCGCGGAGAACAGCTGTTCCGCCGCTTCCACGTGCCAATCCATCGAGCCGCCGACGTCGAGAAACAGGAGCACCTTGACGGCATTGCGGCGTTCGGGCCTCAGCTGCACGTCGATATAGCCTTTGTCCGCGGTCGACCGGATGGTGCCGTCCAGATCGAGCTCTTCGGCCATGCCCTCGCGGGCGAATCGCCGAAGCCGTCGCAGCGCCACCTTGATGTTTCGCGGCCCGAGCTCCGCGTCGCCGTCGAAGTCCCTGAAGTCCCGCCGGTCCCAGACCTTGACGGCGCTGCCCCGGCGGCCCTTGTCCTGGCCGATGCGCACGCCCTCGGGATGGTCGCCATAGGCGCCGAAGGGCGATGTCCCGCCTGTGCCGATCCATTTCGAACCGCCCTGGTGGCGGCCCTTCTGCTCGGCGAGGCGCTGGCGCAGCGTCTCCATGAGCTTGTCGAAACCGAGCTTCTCGATCTGAGCCCTTTCCTCGGGACTGAGATAGCGCTCGATCATTCGGCGCAGCCATTCCTCCGGCAGGTCCCGGGCCTCGACCGCGGCGGCCACACTCAGAACGCCCTTGAAGGTGGCGGCGAAGACGACGTCGAACCGGTCGAGATTGCGCTCGTCCTTGACCAGAAGAGCGCGCGCAAGGCGATAGAACTCGTCGACCGACATCTGGGCCAGATCGCCCTCGAGCGCACGCACGAGGTCGAGATATTCGCGCGGCGTCGCTGGCACGTGCGCTTGACGGAGATTGGCGAAAAACTCAAGGAACATGGGCGCGATCCTAGCTTGCGGGGGCGCGGGCGTGCAATGCTTGCCGCGCGTTTCTCTCGCGCCGGGTGTCGTCTCATGTCCGTGGTGGTCGAGCGTCGAGGATTTTCGCTGCCGCTCGGCGTAGACCCGGGGACGGAGATTTTCGCCGTGGGCGACATTCACGGGCGAAGCGATCTTTTCGGCGCCCTCATCGACGAGGCGGCGCGGGAGCCCAAGCTGCGCGACAAGCGAACGATCGTCTTTCTCGGCGATTTCGTCGACCGCGGGCCCGACAGTCTTGGCGCGATCGATCTTGCGATGGCTGCGAAAGCGCGGGTCGGCGCCGATGAGGCGATCGCGCTCATGGGCAACCACGAGGCGATGATGCGGCTCGCGCTCGACCCCGAGACGCCCTGGGACGACGCGATCGACGCGTTCGACACCTGGCTCGCCAATGGCGGCGACCGGACGGTGGCGGAGTTTCTCAAGACCGAGGAGCCGCCCGAGTCTCTCGACGTTCTGCTGACCGAGGCGCGCGCGTCGCTGCCTCCGCGTGTGCGCGCCTGGCTCGCGTCGTTAAAGCCAAGCTGGCGCTCCGGCCAGGTTTTGTTCGTCCATGCGGGCGTCAACCCGGAAGTCGAACTCGAAACGTTTCTTGGCGTTCCCTGGAACATTCCGCTCGCCACGCTCGATGAAGATCGTCACTGGGCCTGGGTGCGCCGGCCGTTCCTCGAGCATCGTCCGGGGCCGGACGGTTTCGGCGGCTTCTTCGTCGTCCATGGCCACACGCCCAACGACGCGCGCCGCGAGGCCTCGCACACGGATCAGATCGCCGGATTCCGCCTTAATCTCGACGCAGGTTCGGCGATGACAGGAGTCGCCAAGATGGCGATCATTCGCGACCGCTACGCGGAGGTGGTGAGCGCCCGCGGAGCGACCAGGCGGGGGCTTATGAGATAAGCGTTTGTAATGGTTTCTTCATCTGCGAAGCGGCGGGCCGGGCGTAAAGCGCGCTCTCCTGCACGGTCGAGGCGCAGCCGAAGGGCCTGACCTTATCCTCTCCCGCTTCACCGGAAAAACCCCATGCCTTGATCAGACCATGCCTTGATCAGACCGCAAAACAGGAAATCTTTCGCGCCGCCGAATAAACCGCGGCCTTCGCCCGTTAACGTGCGATGCCGAGGACTGCGGTCCGGGTCGATTGCGTCGGGCCCCGCAACAGGCGATTGTGATAGACCAACGTGGAGAGCTCAAAAATGAAATTGAAATTGGCCCAGGCCTTCTGCGGCGCCAGCGCGCTCGTTCTCGCAATCGCGGTCCTATCTCCCGCGCAGGCGGCCGAAAATGTCCGGGTGCGCGGAACGGTCGTTGGCGTCGAAGGATCGACGCTGACGGTGAAGACCCGCGAGGGCCCGAACGCCATGGTGATGTTGAAACCCGGTGTGAAGGTTGCGGGCGTCACCAAGGCTTCGGTCGAAGACATCAAGCCTGGAGATTTTGTCGGCATCGCCTCCCTGCCCACGGCCGCCGGAGGAGACGGGGCGGTGGAGGTCCTGGTCTTTCCGGCTGCGATGAAAGGAACAGGCGAGGGTTCTTATCCCTGGGACCTGAAGCCGAAAAGCACGATGACCAATGCGACGGTCACCAATGCGGTGAAGGGCGTCGAAGGGCGGACCCTCGATCTTTCCTATAGCGGCGGCAAGGAGAAGAAAATCTCGATCCCCGACGGCACGCCGATCGTCACTTTCGGCCCGGCGACCGAGGCGGACCTCAAGCCCGGCGCCGCCGTGTTCGTCCCCGCCCAGCGCGGCGACGACGGCGCGCTGGCGACAGGCTTCGTCGCCGTCGGCACGAACGGCGTCAATCCGCCGATGTGAGCGGAGCGCAACCGCCGCCGGAGACCGGCTGTCATCCGGCTCCGCGCGCCTCAAGGCCCGTAATGGCACCAGAGCGTGGACTTGTTCTGGATCACGCCGCTCGACAAGGTCACCCCGCCCTGGACCATGTCGATCTCTTTGGCCTGTGAGAGATTGAACTCGAAGCTTTTCGTGCCCGCTGTGCAGCCATTGAAAAACGTCGAGCCATAGTTCGGGAACGGATAGAGGGTGTTGGAGGCGGTGCTTGGATCTTCGACGATCCATTCGGCGACATTCCCGGACAGGGATACGGCCGCCGGCGGGTTGATGCCGATCGTGGTCGTCAATCCGCTGGTGAGATTGTTGAACAGCGCCGTCCCATGCGTATTCCCGAACGGCGCGCAGACCGTGCAGGAAATCTCATCCCCGGCCGCAACGGGAAAGTTCGCGACGACAATGCTCCCGAGCGAAAACCACTCGGTCCAGGCAAAGAAGCTGGTTGATACAAACTTGCCGCCCGTCACGACGCATTGCGAGCCGGTGCCGGCCTGCAGGACGTCGTTTGTCCCTTGCGTGCCATCTATGCCGACCCAGACACCACAAAGGTAGGTTCCGTCGGCAAGACCCGTAGCGGAAAAGGGAGGACTGACGCCGTTCACGTTCCATTGCCCCGTGACAGTCATAAGGGGTTCGGACGCTGGGCGCTTCACATAGGCGCCGCTCCAGTTGGAGCTCGTTTCGGGCAGAAGCGCCAGAAGCTCGGCAATTTTCGACTTGAGATCGACCCTGTCAGACAATCGAAGATCGAAGGCGAGATCGAACATGAGCTTGCCGCGATCCCGAACGAGCTCCTTTCGTTCAAAGCGGAGCAACTCCTGCTCGATGAGCCGCCGCCGCTCGACGAGAGCGACGTCCACGCTCCGCTTGAAGGGAGCGATTTCGAACTTGGGCTCTATGAACTCGAAACGGCGGGCGGCGAGCCGCGACCACTTGTCCGCGAGTAGGGGATGCGTCTCCGGATTGGGCCGGCGCGGGAGCCCGTGAAGCATGAGCTCGCGGTCGCTGGCGTCGAGGACGTTGAATCCACGTGGCGGCAGCCTGAATGTATGGAAATGCTTAAGCTCGGCTTCGGCTCGGGAGTTGTTGCGAACGGCCATACGTCATCTCCTCCAATAAACAATTGCTGGCTCAATCTTCGATGAAACAATTTCTGCCCGTTGGCGGACGCTATTTGCCTTCACCCCCGCGCAGCGACCCCGGGCTCCGCCGCCGTCGCGAGAAGCGCCGGATTGCGCGAGAGTAGGAGGGCAGCCCGAGCAGGCCCGCAATGGGTAGTACTACCTACCGATTGCAGAATCGGCCGAAGCGCGCCTTGGCTTCCGCTTCGGTTGACAGCCCCCGGCCATCCAGCCCAATGGACGCGCACTGTCGGAGGCGCGGGCGCAATGCGGCTTTGGATCAGGGACCCGTTGGCCATTTTCGCCGACGACGCCGAGCGCGGGTTTGTCGTCGAAGGGACGCGGATCGCTGAGGGTGTGGGAAAAGGCGAGACGCCGGAGCGCATCGACGCGACATTCGACGCCTCCCGGCATGTCGTGCTGCCGGGCCTCGTCAACACGCACCACCATTTCTACCAGACGCTGACCCGCGCCCATCCGTCCGCCATCAACAAGCCGCTGTTCCCCTGGCTCGTCGCGCTCTATCCGATCTGGGCGCGGCTCAAGCCCAATCACTTGCGGATCGCGTCTCGGCTCGCGCTGACCGAGCTCATGCTGTCCGGCTGCACGACCGCCGCGGACCATCATTATCTCTATCCCGAAGGCCTCGAGAACGCGGTCGACATCGAGGTCGAGGAGGCGCGCGCTTTGGCCATGCGCATGACCGTCTCACGCGGCTCGATGAACCTGTCCAAGAAGGACGGCGGGCTGCCGCCCGACAGCGTCGTCCAGGACGAAGCGACGATCCTTGCCGACAGCGAGCGGGTGCTGAAGCTGTTCCACGATCCGAAGCCGGGCGCGCACATCCGCATCGCGCTCGCGCCGTGCTCGCCGTTCTCGATCTCGAAGGAACTCATGAGCGAAAGCGCGCGGCTTGCCGAGCGCTATGACTGCCAGCTTCACACGCATCTCTGCGAGACCGTGGATGAAGAACAGTTCTGCCTTAAGATGTATGGCCTAAGGCCGGTCGATCTTCTCGAGGATACTGGCTGGATGTCGAGCCGCGTCTGGCTCGCGCACGGCATTCATTTCAACGCGGACGAGATCGTGCGCCTTGGCAAGGCGAAAGTCGGCGTCTGCCATTGCGCGGCGTCGAACATGGTGCTGGCGTCGGGTATCTGCCCCACCTGCGAGCTCGAGGCTGCCGGTTCGTCGCTGGGTCTCGGCGTCGACGGCTCGGCCTCGAACGATTCCTCCAACATGATGGAGGCCATGCGGCATGCGCTGATGATCGGGCGCCTCCGTTACGGCGCCGACAAGGTCACGCACCGGGATGTGCTGCGCTGGGCGACTGAGGGCTCGGCCCGCTGCCTCGGGCGCTCGGACATTGGCCGGATCGCGGAAGGCTACGAGGCGGACCTCGCACTGTTTACGCTCGACGAGCCGCGCTTCTCGGGCGCGCATGATCCGCTCGCGGCGCTGGTTCTTTGCGGCGCGCATCGCGCCGACCGGGTCATGATCGCCGGCGAATGGCGGGTCGTGGACGGAGAGCCGGTCGGCGTCGATCTCGCGGCGCTGATCGCCGCGCACCATGAGGCGGCGCGAGATTTCGCCTGATCGGGCGAAGCGATTACGGGTGGCCGTGTGAGAACCAGCCGGACCAGCCGTTGCTCGCGACCGTCTGATATTTGTGCCAGAGGTTTCCGTCCCTGCCGACGGCGAAAAGCTCCAGCCGTCCGTCGCCGCTGCGTCCCAGTCCCGGCGCGTAGCCGAAGCCTCCGCCCGCCGAATCAGCGGACGTCCAAGCCGACCAGCCGTTGCTCGCGACCGTCTGCCACATGTGCCACATCGTCCCGTCCTGGCCGGCGATGAACAGCTCAAGGCGCCCATCGGCGCTCGCGCCGACAACCGGGTGGTCGACGAAGCCCACGCCCGCGTTTCCCTCGTTCACCCACTCCGACCAGGCCGCGCCGATCCCAACCTCTTCCTGCCAGAGGTGCCACAGATAGCCATCGGTGCTGACGGCGAACAGTTCGAGCCTGCCGTCAGCGCTAAGCGAGAGCGCCGGTCGTTCGACAAGACCATTGGGAACCGTGCCAAAGGAGATCAGATCCGACCAGGAACCGCCAAGTGCGGTTTGGTGCACGCCCCACATCGTCCCGTTCGCGTCGATGACGAAGGCGTATATCCGCCCGTCGCCGCTGCGCGCCGCGGCGACCGGGTTGATGAGAAGATTGCCCCTGGGCGGCGGCGGCGCCGTCATGATCCAACCTGACCAGCCGTTGCTCCACGCAGTCTGCTCCAGGCGCCACAGCGCGCCGTTGGCGGCGAACAGCACAAGCCGGTTATCGGCGCTCGGCGCAATGGCGGGCGCGTAGTAGCCAAGACCAGGGACCGTTTGCGGCGGCGATGGAAACGACACCCAGTCCGACCAGCCGTTGCTCCATGCGCTCTGCCATTGATGCTGGAGATCGCCGGAGACGACGAAGAGCTCGAGCCGTCCGTCGCCGCTTGCGCCGACGGTAACGGGCCAGGAGCTGCCGGGACCCGTCGTTTGGGACCATCCCGACCAGCCATTGCTCCAGGCCGTTTGCCACTGGTGCCAAGCCTGGCCCTCGAAATCGACGACGAAAAGCTCCAAACGCCCGTCGCCGCTCGCGGCGAGTACTGGCGAACCGATCAGTCCCGGCATGGCGCGTTTCCTCGAAGGTTTGGCGGACGAACTCTAGACCAACCCCCGCGGGTGATCCAGCGCGCTGTCGCCGATGCGATCGCCGCCCAGGTTTTCCTTTTCGTCCGACTCGCGGGTAGAACCTCTCGCCGCGCTCGCTTGATGGCGCCGGCTGCCCGGAACGAATGTCGCGATGACCGCCCACATTGTCCTTTTCATCGCCGCGATGTGGGCGGGGGTTCAGAATGCGCTCGCCGGCGGCGGCTCGTTCATCACCCTTCCGTCGCTGATGCTGACTGGCATGGACGCGCGCGCGGCCAACATCACTTCGACCGTGGCGCTGTTTCCCGCGCAGCTCGTCACCGGCTTCACCGGCCGAGCAGACGCCGGGACCCCAACTGGGCTGACGATGCGAAGGTTGTTCGTCATCAGCCTCATCGGCGGCGCGCTTGGCGCGCTCATTCTCCTCGCCACGCCGTCGTCGATCTTCGGCCGCCTCGTGCCGTGGCTGGTGCTGTTCGCGACCGCGCTCTTCGCCTGGGGGAGCTTTTTTCGTAAAGCCCCGGCGCCTGGGGAAGCGCATTTGTCGCCTCGCTCCGCGAGCGTGGCGCAGTTTTTCATCGCGGTTTACGGCGGCTATTTCGGCGGCGGCATTGGCCTGTTGATGATGGCCGCGCTCACCATGATGGGTTTGGCGGTGCGCAATGCGGGCGCGGCGAAGAATATTCTAGCTGGCGTGATCAACGCCTCCGCGTTCGCGATCTTGGTCTTTTCCAAGGACGTGCATTGGATGCAGGCGCTCATCACCGCGATCGGCGCCTCATTCGGCGGCTGGGCAGGCGCCTTGATGCTGAGACGCGTCAACGAGAAGCTTTTGAAGCTGGCCGTCGTCGTGCTGGGTGTCGCGCTCACGATCGGGCTGTTCTGGACCGCGCCCTAGGGTTAAGGATGCGCCAGCGGAGCGCGCACCATGAATATCGAACTCTTCACGGCTTTTCTGTTGATCACGGTCGTTCTGATCATCGTGCCCGGGCCGATCGTCACCCTTGTGATCTCGACCGGCGCCACGCGCGGCGTACGCGCCGCGCTGACCACGGCCGCGGGCACAACGCTTGGCAACGCGCTGTTGCTGGCGGCGATCGCGCTGGGACTGAGCTGGGTTCACGCCCACGCGGATATCTTGTTCACCGCGCTGCGGTGGACTGGCGCGGCCTATCTGATCTGGCTGGGCGTGCAGGCGTGGCGACACGCGGGGGAGGGCGGCGAGCAGATCCTGGAGACGGGCCGCACGCGCTTCGTGCGCGGCTTGCTGGTCGCGCTGTCCAACCCGAAGACGATCGTCTTTTTCACCGCCTTCCTGCCGCAGTTCATTGATCCGCACTTGCCGGCGGGGCCACAGCTTGCCGCGATGTGCATTGCTTCAGTGTTGATCGCCGGCGCCTCCGACTGCGCCTGGGCGGTCGCGGCCGGCATGGGCCGCGCCTGGTTCATGAAGCCGAGCCGAGTCAAGTTGCTTGGACGTCTATCGGGAACAGTTCTCATCGGCGGGGGTTTGTGGCTGTCGCTCGCCCGGCGAACAAGCTGACGCTCAGGATCTGATACTCTCGCGATGCCGAACCTGACGACGATCATTTCGGTGGCCGGCGCCTCATTCGCCGCCTCCTTCGTCGAGGCGGTCGAGGCGCTGACTGTCGTGCTCGCCGTCGGACTCGCACGCGGCTGGCGCCCGGCTCTGACCGGCGCGGCGGCCGCGCTCGTCGCGCTTGCGCTCATTGTCGCCATCCTCGGCCCGCTGATGAGCGTGGTCCCGATTCGGGCGTTGCAGTTTGTTGTCGGTGTGCTTTTGCTGCTGTTCGGCCTGCGTTGGCTGCGCAAGGCGATCCTGCGCGCCATCGGAATCATCGCCTTGCACGACGAGGACGCCGCCTTCGCGCGGGAGACGCGCGAACTGAGCGAAGGCGGGCGAGAAGCCTACGGGTTCGACTGGATCGGTGGCTTGACCGCGTTCAAGATCGTGCTCTTGGAAGGGGTCGAGGTCGCGTTCATCGTGATCGCCGTCGGAGCAGGGCGCGGCCTTTTGGGGCTCGCGAGCGCCGGCGCGCTGGCGGCCTGCATCGTGGTGGCCGCCATTGGCGCGGCGGTCCATCGACCGCTGGCGCGGGTGCCCGAGAACGCGCTCAAATTCGTGGTCGGAATCATGCTCTCGGCCTTTGGTCTGTTCTGGACCGGCGAGAGCCTTGGCGTCGCTTGGCTGGGCGGCGACGCGGCCATTCTCGCCTTTGTCGTCCTGTTCCTGGCCGTCGCTTCGGGTCTGGTCGCGATTCTGAAGCCAAGAGCGGCCGCGCTCGCATGATCGGCGCGATCGTCAAGGAATTGATCGGCCTGTTCGTCGATGACGGGCTTTTGGCCGCAGCCATCCTTTGCGTGATCGCCCTTGTCAGCGCACTGGCGTTTTTCGGTGGTGCGCCGGGCTGGATCGTTGGACTCCTGCTCGCGCTGGCTTTGCCGTCCGCGCTCGTGGCGAGCGTATTGCGCAGCGCAAGGCGATCGACCCGGAGCGAATAGCCGCCCGCGGGGGAACGCAAAGAAAGGCAGAAGAAACGCATGGCTCGGCGCTTAATCGACATTTCCGCGGCCGCTGCGGAACGACGTCCGGACCGATCCCCTGCCATCGACCGGCTTCACCGTCTGTT
>DATCEJ010000687.1:0-3963 GCA_036510135.1 Roseiarcus sp.
GGCGTCGCCGTCGAGCGCGATGCCGACATCCGCCCGCATCTCGCGGACCTTGCGCGCCAGAGTCTCAGGCGCGGTCGAACCGACCTCGAAATTGATGTTGAGCCCGTTCGGCTCGACGCCGATCTTGATCACCTCGGCGCCGAGCTCCCACAACGCTTCGGGCGCGACCTTGTAACCTGCGCCATTGGCGCAATCGACTACGATGCGCAGGCCCTCGAGCGACACGTCGCGCGACAGCGTTCGCTTGGCGTATTCGATGTAACGAGCATCGACGTCGTCGATGCGCTTGGCCCGGCCGAGGTCGGGGGAATTGGCGAGCTTCGGCGCAACGTCGCCGTCCATCAGAGCTTCGATGCGCGTCTCGACCTCGTCGGACAATTTATAGCCGTCCGGCCCGAACAGCTTGATGCCGTTGTCTTCATAAGGGTTGTGGGAAGCGGAGATCATCACCCCAAGGTCGCAGCGCATCGAGCGCGTCAGCATCGCGACCGCCGGCGTCGGAACCGGTCCGAGCAGCAGGACGTCAGCGCCGACCGAGGTGAAGCCCGCGACCAGCGCATATTCGATCATATAGCTCGAGAGGCGCGTATCCTTGCCGATCACCACCCGATGGCGATGGTCGCCGCGGCGAAACGCAAGCCCGGCCGCCTGGCCGACCTTCAGCGCCATATCAGCCGTGATCTGGCTGTTGGCCCGACCCCGGATGCCGTCAGTGCCGAAATATCTTCGCGCCATGTGACAGCTCCCCGGCGACCTACCGCCCCGATTCGAACGCTGCGTCAGGTTCATACCGCATATAAGCGGGCAAAAGTTTCACAATTCGTTGCTAGACGTTAACTCTACGAGGCGGCGTTGCCCGCCCCGCGCCCGGCGCCTAGAGTGCTCAAGGCCCCGCTCACAAATTCCAGCCGCCTATTGGGAGAACGCCGATGATCCGGACCGTCGCCACCAAGCCGTTCGCCGACCAAAGGCCAGGCACTTCGGGTTTGCGCAAGCAGGTCACGGTCTTTCAGGAGCCCCACTACCTCGAAAACTTCATTCAGTCGACTTTCAATTCGATTGAAGGCTTTCAGGGCAAAATGCTCGTCCTCGGCGGCGACGGGCGCTTTTTCAATCGCGAGGCGATCCAGGTCGTGGTCAAGATCGCCGCGGCAAACGGCTTCGGCCGCGTCGTCATTGGCAAAGGCGGCATTCTCTCGACTCCCGCGGTCTCGGCGTTGATTCGCGCGCTTTCCGCCTACGGCGGGATCATCTTGTCGGCGAGCCACAATCCCGGTGGCCCGAAGGGAGATTTCGGCGTCAAGTACAACATCGGCGCCGGCGGACCGGCTCCGGAGAATGTCACGGAGGCGATCTTCGCCCATTCCAAGACGATCTCCGCCTACACGATCTCGGACGCCGCTGACGTGGACATCGACCGCCTCGGGACCGTCAAGGTCGAGGGGACCGAGATCGAGATCATCGACCCGGTCACGCAATATCTCTCGCTGATGAAGACTCTGTTCGACTTCGACGCCATCCGCGCTTTGTTCGCCTCAGGTTTCCGCATGCGTTTCGATGGCTTGCACGCGGTGACCGGCCCTTACGCGCATGTGATCTTCGAGGACGAACTGAAAGCGGGCGCTGGCACGGTGGTCAACGGCACGCCTCTGCCCGATTTCGGCGGCCATCACCCCGATCCCAATCCGACCTACGCCAAGGACCTGTTCGATTTCATGATGTCGGCGAATGCGCCCGACTTCGGCGCGGCGTCGGACGGCGACGGCGACCGGAACATGATCCTCGGCCGCAACGCGTATGTCACGCCGTCGGATTCGCTCGCGATCCTCAGCGCCAACGCCCAGTTGGCGCCCGGCTATGCCAAGGGCCTCGCGGGCGTCGCGCGCTCGATGCCGACCAGCGCCGCCGCCGACCGCGTGGCCGCCAAGCTCGGCATCAAGTCGTACGAGACCCCCACAGGCTGGAAGTTCTTCGGCAACCTGCTCGACGCGGGCCTGGCGACATTGTGCGGCGAGGAAAGCTTCGGCACCGGCTCGAACCACATTCGCGAGAAGGACGGCGTGTGGGCGGTGCTGTTCTGGCTCAATATCCTCGCCAAGCGCCGCATATCCGTGCTCGACCTCGTGCGCGAGCATTGGGGAACGTATGGCCGCAACTATTATACGCGCCACGACTACGAGGAGATTGATCTCAACGCCGCCAAAGGCCTGATGGCGGCGCTTCGCGACGCGACCGCGACCCTTCCCGGCAAGAGCTTCGGCGCCCATAAGGTCGAGGCGGCGGATGATTTCGCTTATCACGATCCGGTCGATGGCTCGGACGCGGCTGATCAGGGGATCCGGGTCATGTTCGAGGGCGGCTCGCGCATCGTCTACCGGCTGTCCGGAACGGGGACCGTGGGCGCGACGCTGCGCGTCTATATCGAGCACTACGAGCCGCCCTCGGGCAAGCTCGATCAGGAGACGCAGACGGCGCTCGCTGACCTCATCGCGCTTTCACGAAGCATCGCTGAGATCGAGAAGCGGACTGGGCGTAAGGAACCGACCGTTATCACCTGAAGCTCGGGCGGCTCGCGGTGTTAGCGAGTCGCGATTTAGCCATTACAGGGACTTGCGGTGTGATTAGCGAGTCCCTTCCGCTTAGCCTTGGCGCCGACGCACACCCAATCCGGTCCGACGGACAGCATATATATCGTATATGTTATGTTAAATAAGGTGCGTTCGACGAATAATCTGAGACCTCGTCAGGCTTGATCCTGAGTAGGCGCCGTCCTTTAAGAATTACAAACGTATGGAAGTCTTGGGCGTAGGCTTACGACGGACTTTGCCGCTTCGTTCTCTAGCAAGCGCCGCATTGCCGCCCTGTTCGCGCTGGCATAAGAGAGGCCGCGCAATGGTCAATCTCGCCAATCCGACGGCCTTCGTCGAGCTGACGCGCCGGGTTCTGCCCTGGCTCGCGGCGGCGACGGCCGTCCTGTTTGTCGCCGGTCTATGGCTCTCCTTCGCCGCGCCGCCCGACTACCAGCAGGGCGAGACGGTCAAGATCATGTACCTGCACGTGCCGGCCGCCTGGATGGCGACCTTCGTCTACGCCGTCATGACGGCCGCGGCGCTCGGCACGCTGGTCTGGCGCCACCCCCTCGCTGATGCGGCGCAGAAAGCGGCGGCGCCGCTCGGCGCGGGATTCACCTTCATCTGCCTGGTCACCGGCTCGCTTTGGGGTAAGCCGATGTGGGGCACGTATTGGGTGTGGGACGCGCGCCTGACCTCGGTGCTCGTGCTGTTCATTCTCTATCTCGGCCTCATTGCGCTCTGGCGCGCGATCGATGATCCGAGCCGCGCGGCCAAAGCCGTAGCGATTCTGACGCTTGTGGGCGCAGTCGACCTGCCCATCATCAAATTCTCGGTCGACTGGTGGAACACCCTGCACCAGCCGGCGTCGGTGTTCCGGCTCGACGGTCCGACGATTGCGCCCGAACTGCTCGTGCCGCTTCTCATCATGTCGCTCGCCTTCACCTGCCTTTTCCTGACGCTGCACCTGATGGCGATCCGCAACGAAATCCTGCGCCGGCGGATCGCTCGGGTCACCATGCTTGCAGCCGTCGAGGGCGATCGGCTCGCGCCGCAATTTGCGGCGAGAGGCGCGTGATGGGCGATCCGCACATCGGTTTCATCATTGCCGCCTATGCCGTTGCGGCCGCGACCATCGCCGGCATGATCGGCTGGGTCGTCTTGGACTTCCGTCGTTTGAACGCCCAGCTGGACCAGGCGACGCGGGCGCTCGATAGCGCGCGGGGCAGCGCGAAAGGCGCCGAGCGCCGATGAGCGTCGAGGCTGAAGCCGCCGCTTCGCGTCCCCTGCGGCGCTGGCTCGTCTACGCGCCGCTCGTCGTCTTCATGGCGCTCGCCTGGCTCCTGTTCCAGAGGCTGGGCGCAGGCGATCCGGCAAGCGTCCCCTCGGTTCT
>DATCEJ010000688.1:0-4448 GCA_036510135.1 Roseiarcus sp.
GTCGGTCTCGGTCTGCGGCGCGCCATAAGCTCCTCGGACGGCGCCCTCCCGTCATCCCGGCGTCGCGCGGTCTGGAAACCGCGGGCCGCTTTGGCATTGGGCGGCCGCGCCGAATTGATGAGCGCTGCAGCGCAACATTACGCCATTTGACCATTTGGTCAAAGCTAGAATAGCGTTTGCGAATGTGTGGTGGAGCTGTTGATGGCTGACTTGTCGAATGTGCGCGTCGACGGGAAAAGGCTGTGGGATTCGCTGATGGAGATGGCGAAAATCGGCGCCACGCCGAAGGGCGGCGTCAAGCGCCTGACGCTGACCGATCTCGACCGTCAGTCGCGCGAATTGTTCCGGAAATGGTGCGAGGCTGCCGGCTGCACGGTCACGGTCGACGAAATGGGCAACATGTTCGCGCGGCGCCCAGGTGAGGACAATACGCTCGCTCCCGTGATGGTGGGCAGCCACCTCGACACCCAACCGACCGGCGGCAAGTTCGACGGCGCGCTTGGGGTCATCGGCGCGCTCGAGATCGTGCGTTCGCTCAACGACCTCAACATCCGGACCCGGCGGCCGATCGAAGTCGCCAACTGGACCAACGAGGAAGGCTCGCGCTACGCCCCGGCGATGATTGCGTCGGGCGTGTTCGCCGGCGTTTACACCAAGGAACTGGCCTACGCGTGCACGGACAGCGAAGGCAAGGGGCTGGGCGACGAACTTCAGCGCATCGGTTTCAAGGGCGAGGAGCCTGTCGGCGTCCATCCCGTGCATGCCTTCTTCGAGCTGCATATCGAGCAGGGTCCAATCCTCGAGGACGAGTCGATCGACGTCGGCGTCGTCACCCATGGACAGGGGCAGCGCTGGTACGAGATTCGCTTGACCGGGTTCGAGAGCCACGCCGGCTCGACGCCGATGCCGCGCAGGAAAGACGCGCTGCTCGGCGCCGCGCGGATCGTGGAGCTCGTGAACGCGATCGGCCTCTCGAAGGCCCCCCTCGCGGTGTCGACGGTCGGCATGCTTAACCCCTATCCGAACTCCCGTAATGTCATCCCGGGCGAAGTGTTCATGACCTGCGAATTCCGGCATCCGGACGATTCCACGTTGAGCGAGATGGACACGGCTTTGCGCGAGGGGGTCGAGTCGATCGCCAAAAAGATCGGCCTGACATGCGACTTGAAGCCGATCTTCTATTACCCCCCCGTCCCCTTCGATCCTGGTTGCGTCGAGGCGGTGCGCCGCGCGGCTAATCATTTCGGCTATTCGCATCGCGACATTGTGTCGGGCGCGGGCCACGACGCCTGCTATCTCGCGCGTGTTGCGCCGACGTCGATGGTGTTCACGCCCTGCGTCGACGGGATCAGCCACAATGAAAGCGAGGACATCAAGCCGGATTGGGCGACCGCCGGGGCCAATGTGCTGATGCATGCGGTGCTGGAGAAAGCCGAAATCGTATCGTAACGGTTAGAGAGCAGATGCAATCAGGTCCAAGAGGATCGTCATTGCGAGCGCAGCGAAGCAATCCAGGGAACGCAGGGCGCCCTATGATTCCTGGATCGCCGCGTCGCTTCGCTCCTCGCGATGACGATTCCACCTGAGAGCGGTTAACGCTAGCGGCGGCCAACAGGCACGTCGACGCTAGCGAAAGGAATCGGGTTTGGGAGTTTGAAAATGTCGCTCGTGATCGAAGGCGGAACGATCGTCGCCGCGGACCGCACCTACAAGGCCGACGTGCTGGTCGAGGGCGAGACCATCAAGGCGATCGGGGAGGGTTTGAAGGGCGACAGCACGCTCGACGCCAAGGGCTGTTTCATCATGCCGGGCGGCATTGACCCGCACACCCATCTCGACATGCCGTTCATGGGCACGAACACCGCCGACAATTACGAAAGCGGCACCAAGGCGGCGCTGTCGGGCGGCACGACGATGGTCGTCGACTTCTGCATCCCCAATCGCAACCAGCCGCTGATGGAGGCGTTCGCCGATTGGCAGAAGCGCTCGAAGGACGCCGTTTCCGACTATGCCTACCACATGTGCATCACCTACTGGGACGATGCCGTCCGTGAGGACATGGCCAAGGTGGTGAAAGCGGGTGTCACGACCTTCAAGCATTTCATGGCCTACAAGGGCGCGCTGATGGTCAACGACGAGGAGATGTTCGCCTCGTTCACGCGCTGCGCCGAACTGGGCGCGATGCCGCTCGTCCATGCCGAGAATGGCGAGATCGTCGCCGCGCTGCAGAAGCATTACATGGCCAAAGGCGTAACCGGGCCCGAGGGCCACGCGCTGTCCCGTCCCCCGGCGGTTGAAGGCGAGGCGGCCAATCGCGCGATCATGCTGGCGGATCAGGCGGGCGTTCCGCTCTACGTTGTTCATACCTCCTCTATCGAGGCGCACGAGGCGATCCGCCGCGCGCGCTCTTTAGGCAAGCGCGTCTATGGCGAGCCTTTGATCCAGCATCTCGTGCTCGACGAGAGCGAGTACTTCCACCAGGATTGGAAGCACGCGGCGCGGCGCGTGATGTCGCCGCCGTTCCGCGACAAGCTCCATCAGGACGACCTCTGGAACGGCTTGCGCGCCGGCTCCTTACAGGTGGTGGCGACCGACCATTGCGCCTTCACCACCAAGCAGAAGGAGCTGGGCCTGACCGACTTCACCAAGATCCCCAATGGCACCGGGGGACTTGAGGATCGCATGCCCGTTTTATGGACCTATGGCGTCGAAACCGGGCGCCTCACCATGAACGAGTTCGTCGCCGTGACGTCGACGAATATCGCGCGCATTCTGAACCTCTATCCGCGCAAAGGCGCGATCGTGCCGGGCGCGGATGCTGACGTTACGGTCTGGGACCCGAAGGCCAACAAGACAATCTCAGCGAGATCCCAGGTTTCGGTGATCGACTACAACGTGTTCGAAGGAACGAAGGTGACGGGCCTGCCACGCTATACGCTGTCGCGCGGCGAGGTCGTCTATCGCGACGGCTCGGTGCAGGCCGAGCTTGGGCGCGGCCGCTTCATCAAGCGCGAGCCGTTTCATGCGGACGCCCGCGCGCTCAAGCGCTATAAGGAGTTCACTGCGGTGGCGGGCGTTGCGCGCTGAGGGAATGGATCGGCGATGGACGTAGCCGCGGCTGCCAAACTCGAGCCGGACGACCGCGTGATGCGGTCTGCGGACGCCGCGATCGAGATCAGCGGGCTTTCGTTGTGCTTCGACACCGGCGATGGGCCGGTGCAGGCGCTCAGCGACGTCAGTTTGAGGATCGCTCGCGGCGAGTTCGTCTCCCTGATCGGACCATCGGGCTGCGGCAAGACGACCCTTCTGCGCGCGGTCGCCGATCTTGAAAGTCCAACCAGCGGCACCATCCGCGTCAACGGCTTGAGCCCGCACGAAGCGCGCGCCAAGCGCGCCTATGGCTACGTGTTCCAGGCCCCGGCGCTTTATCCGTGGCGAAGCGTGGCGCGCAATATCGCGCTGCCGCTCGAAATCATGGGCTTCAGCAAGGCGGAGCGTGACGCCCGCATCGCCAAGGGGCTCGAGCTCGTCAATCTTTCCGGCTTCGGAGCGAAATATCCCTGGCAATTGTCAGGCGGCATGCAGCAGCGCGCCTCGATCGCCCGAGCTTTGTCGTTCGACCCCGATCTTCTCTTAATGGACGATCCGTTCGGCGCGCTCGACGAGATCGTGCGCGACATGCTGAACCAGCAATTGCTGCGCCTCTGGGACGTGACCGGAAAAACGGTGCTGTTCGTCACGCACTCGATTCCGGAAGCGGTGTTCCTGTCGACGCATGTCGTCGTCATGTCGCCGCGGCCGGGTCGCATCTTTGACGTCATCGAATGCAACTTTCCCCGCAACCGCGCGCTGGATATCCGCGAGACCCCTGAGTTCCTCGCGATCGCCAATCGGGTCAGGCAGGGCTTGCGCGAGGGCCATTCCTATGACGGGTAGCGCTGGGGCAGGCCCTCATCCGGCGCTTCGCGCCACCTTCTCCCTGAGGGAGAAGGGAAGGGCGTATCCCTTCTCCCTCAGGGAGAAGGTGGCGGGCGAAGCCCGACGGATGAGGGGAAGCCGATGAAATCCGCGCTCCCCCTCGCCACTGTCGTTCTCGCGATTCTCGCGGTCTGGTATCTCGGCGCGGCGCTCATGAACGCGCAGCTCCAGCGCGATCTGTTCGCCAATTCGGGCCGGACGGATTACTCCACCCAAGACCTCGTTGGCGCGTCGCTCAACATGGAGCGGCCGAAGCTGCCGGCGCCCCATCAGGTCGCGAGCGAACTCTACAAGCTCGTCTTCGCGACGCCGCCGACGTCCAAGCGCAGCCTTGTTTATCATGGGGCGATTACGCTTGAAGAGACGCTGATCGGCTTCGCCAGCGGCTCGGCGTTGGGCATCGGGCTTGCCGTTCTGATCGTCTCCATGCGCTGGCTCGAGCGATCGATGATGCCGTGGATCGTGGCGTC
>DATCEJ010000689.1:0-4666 GCA_036510135.1 Roseiarcus sp.
GGGGGAGCCGCTCGATGGGCTCAAGGTGCTGGCCATAGACAACGAGCCCCGCGTGCTCGAAGGCCTGCGTGTTCTCCTGAAGCGCTGGGGCTGTCGGGTTGCGACCGCCCATGGCCTTGAAGAGGCGATTGTCGCGCTCGACGCGTTCGGCGCGCCTGACGTCATCATCGCCGATTACCACCTCGATTCTGGCGACGGCGTCGCCGCAATCCGGTCGTTGCGCGAGCGCGTCGGCCGCAGCATCCCCGCAATCCTCGCCACCGCCGATCGAAGCCTGGAGGTGCGGGACGAGGCCGCGCGCGCGGATGTCCCGGTCATGACCAAGCCGCTGAAGCCCGCGCCGCTGAGGGCGCAGCTGACCCGCTACAGCGCCATGCGCGAGGCCGCGGAATAGGGCGCGCGTTACGCGGCTTGCCGGACTTCAATCGTCAAGTGCGAGAGCGCTTCAAACCGCGCGAGCTTCTCGCGGTAGTAGCTTTCGCCACGCGGATTGCGCGTCACCACGCACACGATCGCGCCGAGATGTCCCGGCCCGAGCCGCCAGAGATGAAGGTCGCCGAGCTTGTCGCCTTCGCTCTCTATCGCCCGGCGCACGTCGTCGGCCATGTGGCGGTCAGGGTTCATGTCCAGCAGGATCGCTCCGGTGTCGCGGATCAATCCGTAAGACCAGCTCGCAATGACGCAAGCGCCCACGATGCCCGCCAGCGGATCCATCCAGAGCCATCCAAAAGTGAGCGCGAGAAGCAGGCCGACGATCACCAGAACCGACACGGCAGCGTCGGCGATGACGTGAATGACGGCGGCACGCATGTTGTTATCGCGAGCCGCCGCGCCATGCGCGTGTTCGTGCTCCTCGAAAGCGGCGGGATAGGTCTCGCCGTTGATTTTGACATTGGCGTTGAAGGCATGCGGCTCCGGAATTGCCTCGACGGATTCCAGAAAGCCGCCCTTGTCCACGAACGCGAAGACTTGCCGCGCGCCGTCAGGCCGGATGGTTTCAATCGACGCGGCCGCCGCCGCGAGCGCAGGCCCGGATTCGGCATGAAGCCGGAAGCGCGGCGGCACGCCGTCCTCGAATATTTCCAAGATCACGTCGCCGTATTTGGCGGCGATGCGTTTCGACTCGTCGTGATCGTGCTCCGCATGGGCGGGGCCGTGCCCGTGGCTATGCCCGTGACTGTGGCCATGATGATCGCCGCCGCTCAGGAGCCACGCGCTCGCGATGTTCACCGCGAGGCCGAGGCAGGCGACAGGAATGGCTTCGGCGAAGTGAATCGGCACGGGCGTAGACAGGCGACTTATGGCCTCGTAGGCGATCAGCAGCGCGATCATCGCCAAGATAATGGCGCTGGTGAATCCGGCGAGATCGCCGAGCTTGCCGGTTCCGAAAGTGAAGCGCGGATCATTCGCGTACCGGCGCGCGTAGGTATAGGCGAGCGCCGCGAGCAGGAGCGCTCCGGCATGCGTGCTCATGTGCAGCCCGTCGGCGATGAGGGCGATGGAGCCGAACAGCCAGCCGCCGACGATCTCGGCGACCATCATCGCTCCACAGAGCCAAATCACGGCCCACGTTTTGCGCTCGCTCTTGTCATGCCCTTCGCCAAGGAACACGTGGCTGTGAAATGCCGTGCGGGTGCTGTCGCTCATGGGCGGCTCATTTCAGATAGGTGCGGACGATTTCGAGCAATTGCTCGGTCGCGTCCGTATTTAGGGCGTCGGGGTAGCGGTCAGAGTCGACGAGGTGAGTCCGCACGTGATCCTCGACCACTTCGGCCATAAGGCCTGTCATGGCGCCGCGCGCGCCCGCGATCAGGTGCATGACCTGTTCGCAGCCCACCTCGCCATCAAGCGCACGCTCAATCGCTTCGACCTGGCCCCGGATGCGGCGCACGCGCGCCAGCAGCTTCTGCTTTTCGCGGATTGTGTGCGTCATGCCGGGTGCCGTACCATAGCCCCCCACCCTATACAAGAGGAGCGAAAGAGCACTCGCGACCAGCGCCGCCTGCGCCTCGAAGCGCGCCTAAGCGCGCTGAGGAACGTCAGTGAATCTGCATCGCCGCGTCCTGGCCGCGCGCGAGCTCGATGGTCGTGATCGCGACCAGCATTTCGGCGCGCGACTTGAGGTCCTTGGCCTCGAGCAGCGCCTGCTTCTCCCTCGGACCGCACGGGCTCATCATCGACAGACCGTTGACCAGAGCCTCGTTGGACGCCTTCTTGATGTCGCTCCACACCACCTTGATCTCGTTGACCTCGGCGAAGCGTTTGAGCGCCGCGATCAGGTCGTCGCGATCGACTGCCGCTTCGCCTGCGCCTTCGAGAAAATCCTCGGCGAATGGCGAATAATCGGGGACCGCGGTCCGATAGGGGCGCTCGCTCGGCGTTTCCGCGGTCAGGCGGAAGCGCGCCACGCCCATCAGCGTCAAGAAGCAGCGGCCGTCGCCGATCTCCGCATATTGGACGATGCGGCCGGCGCAGCCGAGCGGATAGAGTTCCGGCGCCGGATCGGTCGCTTCTTCTTCCTCGGACGAGGGCTGAATGACGCCGATCAGGCGTTCGCCGCCTAACGCATCGTCCAGCATCTCGAGATAGCGAGGCTCGAACACGGTGAGCTGGATCGGCCGGCGCGGCAGGAGAAGCGCGCCCGCCATCGGAAACAGCGGGATCGTCACCGGCATCTCGGCCGGTGCGGCGAAGGTGCGGTTGAGCTTCATTGCGCTCTTCTCATTCTCCAAATGCTCTTGCTCCGGGCGCTCTTGCTTCGGGTGGTCTTGGCGGTCCGGGGTCAAAACCAGACCGCCGACAGTTTGCGCCGCGCAGCGACCGACGCCGGGTCCATCAGACCCCAGGCCTCGAACAGCTGCAACAATTGCTTGCGCGCCGCCTCGTCGTTCCATTTGCGGTCACGGCGAATGATTTCAAGCAGTTGGTCTGCGGCGCCGTCCCGATCCTCTTTCGCCGACAGCGCGATCGCAAGGTCGAAGCGCGCCTGATTGTCATCCGGATTGGCGGCGACGGCCTGCTCGAGAGGCGCAAGCTCGCCGACGTTCGAGGCCTGCTCGGCCAGGTGCAACGCCGCCCAGGCGGCGACGACCGCCGGCTCCTGCTCCTTGCCGGCCGGCGCTGCCGGCGCGGTCTCCAACAAGGCCTTCGCCTCTTCGAGCCGTCCGCCGGCGACGTGGAGTTTGGCGAGACCGCCGATCGCTTTGGCTTCGCCCGGGTCCTCGACCAGAATCTCGGAAAAGATCGCCGCCGCTCCGTCCGCGTCGCCGTTCGCGGCAGCTTGCTCCGCCTCAACCAAAAGCGCCGCCGATTCGCTCTGGATCGGCCCGACGAGCCGCTCGATGAAGCCTCGGATCTGGCTTTCCGGCAAGGCGCCGACAAATCCGTCCACCGGCTGGCCCTTGTCAAACGCGATGACGGCCGGAATCGACTGGATGCCGAGCTGGCCCGGGATCTGGGGATGCTCGTCGATGTTCATCTTGACAAGCGTGACCTTGCCGCCGGAATCGGCGACAGCCTTCTCCAGCGCCGGCGCAAGCTGCTTGCACGGGCCGCACCACGGGGCCCAGAAGTCGACCAGAACCGGCTGGCGCGTCGACGCCGTCAGGACATCGGCGCGGAAGGAAGCCGCGGTGACGTCCTTGACCGAACCCGCCTTGGGTTGAGGCGCGACCGCGCCGCTAACATTCGCCATGTCTCATCATCTCCAGCCCGGTGGGCGGGCAAGGCCCGCGCCATTGCGCCACTTTGCCGCTCTAAATGGAGGCGTTTGGCCTTTTATTCAACCGCCGGCCCGTCCTGCCCAAGCGCCACGACGAGGGGCTCATGTCCGGTCGCACGCAGGAATTTGACAAGATCCGCGCTCTTGAGCCCGGTCGTCCGTGTGTTGACCAGCGGATGAAAGTTGAGCCGCTCATGGCGCATCATCGCTTCATCCAGCACGACGGAAACCTTGGCCGCTTTGTCGTTGATCGCGCCAAACGGCGTCACGGCGCCAGGCCGCACGCCCCAGACCTCTTCCAATAGATCAGCCGAGCCGAAGGAAACGCGCCCCTGCGCGCCGATCATCTCATGCACCCGCTTGAGGTCGACCACGGTTTCCTCGCCCAGGACCAGCAGAAACAACCGGCCTTTCTTGTCCTTGACGAACAGGTTCTTGGTGTGGCCTCCGGGGATTTCGCCACGAAGCGTCCGAGAATCCTCGACCGTGAACAGCGGCGGATGGTCGACGGTGTTGGTCTCGACACCAAGGGCAGCCAGATAGGCGAGAAGCTCTTCGGGAGAGGCAGGCATGAGGGTCACGGACGGGGAGGATCCGCGAGTTCGTAGCCGCTTCCGGCGTCGGCGGCAACCGAAAGACTCGCGCTTATCCGCGATGAATGGTTGCGTTCCTGCGCCAAAGATGCTCTGTTTATGCTCCATTCTGGAGCTCAATCTTGGACCTCTCGATCAAAAGCGTGCCGGAGGACCAGGTGAGGCGGCTGCGCGAACGCGCCAAAGCAAACCATCGGTCGCTGCAGGGCGAATTGAGGGCGTTGATCGACGAGGCGACTGGGACGCCGCGCCGGCTTGGAATTGACGAAATCGCCGCCAGAGTGAAGGGCCTTAACCTCACGCGGCGAGATGAAGCGGCGCGGCTTATCCGCGAAGACCGTGACCGATAAGG
>DATCEJ010000690.1:0-2975 GCA_036510135.1 Roseiarcus sp.
GAGAAGCCTGGGGCTCAGCGCGCCCATGGCGAAGGCGCGGCCATCGCCGCGTGTTGCAGCGAGCGCGTCGATCTCATCAAATAGGTAGACGCCGCGCGTCGATTTCACCGTATCCCTCCGCCGAGGGCCGCCTAGCGAAAGCGGGGCGAGCGGCGATAGTGCGATGATGTGGGCGCGGTGATCGTGTCCACTAATCGATAATGGACACTATCGCAGATGTCGGACGCCGGGGTGCAAGGCGCGAATGGCGGCGAGCGCCGGCGACGGACGTGGTCGGCTGATCAGAAGCAACGGATCATCGCGGAGAGCTTTGCACCCGGCGCATCGGTTGCGGAGGTGGCGCGCCGTTATGGTCTGAACTCCAATATGCTGTTCACCTGGCGAGGGCGAGAACGGGCCGTCAGTGACGTCGGCAAGACAGTGAACATTGTGCCGGTGAGGGTCGTGGAGGCTACGCCGACTGCGACCGCCACAGCTCCGGCCTCGATGGGTCGGATGGAGATAGTGCTTGTCGGGGGCGAGCGGATCCTTGTCGGGGCGGACGTCGACGCGACGGCGCTGGCCCGGATCATCAAGGCGCTGAGGCGGCGATGATTCCGATCCCGAGTGGGGCGCGCGTGTGGCTAGTGACCGGCCACACCGATATGCGCAAAGGATTCGACGGTCTGGCGCTGATCGTCCAAGAGACATTGAGGCGCGACCCGCATTCCGGCCATCTCTTCGTTTTTCGCGGCCGCCGCGGGTCTCTGATCAAGTGTCTTTGGAGCGACGGCCAGGGCTTATGCCTGTTCTCAAAGCGATTGGAGCGCGGGCGATTCCTGTGGCCATCGTTGGCTGACGGAACGGTGACGATCTCGACGGCCCAGCTTTCCTATCTGCTGTCGGGCATCGATTGGCGCATGCCGCAAGAGACATGGCGTCCGACGGCGGTCGGATAGGAGAAAAATCGGCTGAAGAAACGCAAAAAGGGGCGCCTCAAACGGTCGATTTTGTGATTCCATGTGATTCGTGGAC
Source organism: Roseiarcus sp. (assembly GCA_036510135.1). GTDB lineage: Bacteria > Pseudomonadota > Alphaproteobacteria > Rhizobiales > Beijerinckiaceae > Roseiarcus. The sequence continues at coordinate 1,015 of DATCEJ010000690.1, forward strand.
GCCGATCTTTCCTCGCTTCCGGACGACATCGACGCGTTGAAAGCGGCGCTGATTGCGGCGCGGACCGAAGCTGCGGCGGAGAAGGCGTGCGCCGTCGCGGCCGTCGCTGAACTGGCGCAGGGTCGCGCGCTGATCGCGCATCTCAATCTTGAGATCGAAAAGCTGCGGCGCACGATTTACGGACCTCGCTCCGAGCGCACGGCGCGGCTGCTCGACCAATTGGAGCTTCAGCTCGAGGAGGCAGAGGCCGACGCGGCAGAAGATGAGCTCGCCGCCGAACATACGAAGCCCTCCACCACGGTCAGATCCTTCGCGCGCAAGCGGCCGGCGCGAAAACCGTTCCCGGATCATCTGCCGCGTGAGCGCGCCGTGATCCCAGCGCCGCAGAGCTGCCCTTGCTGCGGCTCGGCCAAGCTGTCGAAGCTCGGCGAGGACATCACGGAGACGCTCGAGGTTGTCCCGCGTCAATGGAAGGTGATCCAGACCGTGCGCGAGCGCTTCTCATGCCGCGAATGCGAGACGATCACCCAGCCGCCGGCGCCCTTCCATGTGACGCCGCGCGGCTTCGCTGGGCCCAATCTGCTGGCGATGATCCTGTTCGAGAAGTTTGGTCAACATCAGCCGCTCAATCGCCAGAGCGAGCGCTACGCCCGAGAAGGCGTGGATCTTAGCCTATCAACGCTCGCTGACCAGGTCGGCGCCTGCGCCGCGGGCTTGGGGCCCCTGCACACGTTGATCGAACGCCACGTTCTGTCGGCTGAGCGCCTGCACGGCGATGACACCACGGTTCCGATCCTGGCGAAAGGCAAGACCGAAACTGGCCGCGTCTGGACTTACGTCCGCGACGACAGGCCGTTCGGCGGCAAGGACCCGCCGGCGGCGTTGTTCTACGCCTCGCGCGATCGCCGCGGCGAGCATCCTGAGCGTCATCTGACGAACTGGAGCGGCGTCCTCCAGGCCGACGCCTTCAGCGGCTACGCCAGACTTTATCCGCCCGATCGGAAACCGGGCCCGATCGTCGAAGCGCTATGTTGGAGCCACGCCAGACGCAAGTTCTTCGAACTCGCCGACATCGCCGCCAACGCGAGGCGGGGTAAGACCGCCGCGCCGATCTCGCCGATCGCGCTGGAGGCGGTCAAACGCATCGACGCCATTTTCGACATCGAGCGCGAGATCAACGGCGTCACGGCCGAGGAGCGGCTCGCTGCGCGCCGCTCAAGGAGCGCGCCGCTCGTCGCCGCGCTCGAAGAGTGGACGCGCTCTGAACGCGCCAAGCTCTCCCGGCACAATGCCGTCGCCAAGGCCATCGATTACATGCTCACGCGCTGGCCGGCCTTCGCGCGGTTCCTCGAAGACGGACGCATCTGCTTGACGAACAATGCGGCAGAACGAGCGCTGCGCGGCCTGGCCTTGGGCCGAAAATCATGGCTCTTCGCCGGCTCAGAGCGCGGGGCTGAGCGCGCCGCGATCATGTACACGCTGATTCAGACCGCAAAGCTCAACGACATCGATCCGCAGGCTTGGCTCGCCGACACTCTTTCCAAGATCGCCGAGACGCCGCAGACCCGGCTCGGCAAACTCCTACCTTGGAACTGGATGTCCGACCGCCGCTCGCGCGCCGCCGCTTAACCGCGGCACTCGGCGGAGGGTTACGGTCAATCGACACAAATGCCGGAATATCTCCATATCGGAGTCGAACAATATTCAAAAGCGCCTGCTGCTTTACCGTTTCGGCTACTGCTTCGCCGTAGTCGAGACGGTCCCGATCAAGAGCCTGCGGACCATAGCTCGCGCATCCTCCAAGCAAGATGGCAAGCAGGAATGATCGTGCCCCACTTCACTCGCTTCTTCACCATCGCAGGCTCCAATCTATGTGTGATTTGCGTGCCTGCACCTTAGCGTTTGTGCGATAATTCTTGGTTCGCGAAGAACGCGACCTGGCGCCATCTCGTCCGTGTCAT
>DATCEJ010000691.1:0-3178 GCA_036510135.1 Roseiarcus sp.
AGGTCGTCTCGCGCATGAAGCACCGCGGAACCGCCCGCAAGCGCGTCGCGCGCGTCAAACTAGCCGGTCCGGCCCCGGCCCCTGGCACGCCCGTCATGGACGGCGAGCTGCCTGTCGGCGCGCTCGGCTCCTCTTCGGGAACTGAAGCCCTTGCGCTCTTGAGACTCGACCGTGCTGAAGAGGCGAAGGCGGCGGGGCGCCCGCTCAGCGCGGGCGGGGTCACGCTCGCGCTGGCCGAGTGAGCGTCCCCGCGTCCGGCCTCTAGGCGGCTTCGGCGTTTGGCCGCCGCCGCATGGCGAGAGCGCCCAGCGAAACGAAGCCAACCGCCATCAGGCCCCACGTCGCCGGTTCGGGGACAGGAGAGAAGGTCAACGGATTGCCGCCGTCCGTGATCGACAACGCGAAAGTTGGCTCTCCGCTGAAAGTGGCGAGATAGCTGAAATAGATCCCTGGCGGATCTGGCTGAGGATTGAACGAAGACCAACTCGTGACGCCGCCGGCCGGGAAGGCGAGCGAAATCTGGAAAACGCTGCCGTCACAAGCTTGGGCTACACTGCCGTCGCAGGTGACTCGGGCCACCGTGTCCGTACCCAGGATAACGTCGGCGGGCAGAAGCAAACTCGGCGTGCCCGAAAGCAGCAGCGAGACCGTCACAAGATAGGTGGTGGCCTGAGCATCCTGGTCGAAGATCGGGCTGCTTGGATCACGGAGATCCGCCGTCGGTAGGACCGGGACACCGGGAGGGTCCGGCTGAGGATTGAACCCCACCAGAACGCCCGGATTCGTGATCCCTCCAGATGTCCGGAACTCGAAGCCGGCTGAGCCGTCCGGGAAAGTATAGGCTGGCAAAAGCGTCGCCGCGTCGGCGATGGTCGGGGCCACAACTGCCGCCATGGCAAAAAAACGAACAAACAAAGCATTCATGAAAAGCCTCCCCTTCTATCTCCGGCATAAATGCCGGCTTGTTAACGCTACGGGCCGTCCGTGGCTTCCGCAAGGGGAAGCTTCGCAGCCCTTGCTCGCCTGGCTTTTGTTCGCTTGACCCACTCCGAACCTGTCTTTAGGAATTCTCTGGTTGAGGGCTGGCGAACGGCTCATTTTGCGACGCCCGCGGCGCGGTCTCGCCGCGTTGGATTCATTGGGAGGAATGGAATGAAGAGATTTCTGATGTCTGCCGCAATGATCGGCGCGATGCTGGCCGTTGCGGGGTCGGCGCAAGCCGCCGACAAGCCGACGCTGGCGTTCGTTGTCAACGGTGCGTCCGACTTCTGGAAGGCCGCGGGCGCCGGCGTCGCCGCGGCGCAGAAGGAACTGCCCGACTTCAAGATGGAGATTGAATATCCGGCGCAGGCCACTGTGGCGTCGCAGCAGACGCTGATGGACAATCTGGCGGCCGCGGGCGTCAAGGCGATCATGGTGTCAGCTGTCGATCCGAAGGCGACCAATGTTCTTGACAAGATCGCCGGCGAAACGGACTTATTCACCACCGATTCCGATGCGCCCCAAAGCAAGCGTATCGCCTATATCGGTTCGTCCAACGTCCTCGCCGGCAACCAGGCCGCGGAAATCGCCAAGAAGGCGATGCCCAAGGGCGGCAAATGCATGGGCTTTGTCGGTCTGCTCGATGCCGCTAACTTCACGGAGCGCGCTGAGGGCTTCAAGGAAGGCATCAAGGGCACCGGCATCACGCTGGTCGATACCCGTAGCGACGGCATAGACCAGGCGCGCGCCAAGAGCAATGTCTCGGACGTGCTGACGGCCGATCCCAGCATCACTTGCCTGGTCGGTTTCTACTCCTACAACACGCCCCAGATCTATGCGGCGGTCAAGGAAGCGGGCCAACTGGGCAAGATCACCATCGTCGGGTTCGATGATGACCCGGTCACGCTCGGCGGGGTCAAGGAAGGCACCGTTGCTGGAACCGTTGTCCAGCAGCCCTTCGAGTGGGCCTATCAGGGCATGAAGTTGATGGCCGCCTACGTCAAGGGCGACAAGTCGGGCATTCCGGCCAACCATCTTATCATCATCCCCACCAAGATCGTGACCAAGGACACGGTCGATGCCTATGAAGCCGATTTGAAGAAGATGCAGGGCAAGTAAGCGATATAAGACGTTTCCGTCTTCCCGACTTCGGGCGAGTCGGGAGTATTTCATCTTGTCGACGGCGCCCGGGGAGCGGCTTATCTTATTGCCGCATCTCCGGGCGTCTGCCTGTTCCCGAGCGATCATGAAAAGTCCAGAGCCTCACTCCAGCGGCGCCGAGGCGCCGGGGCCATTCCTTGCGCTGACCGACCTGCGCAAAAGCTACTCCGGGGTTCAGGCGTTGAGCGGGCTTTCAATGCAGGTGTCGCGGGGCGAAGTGGTCGGTCTCGTGGGCGAGAATGGGGCGGGCAAGTCCACCCTGATGAAGATATTGGGCGGCGTGATCACCCCCGATGGCGGTGAGATCGGGATAGACGGTGTCGCCCACGATGCGCTCTCGGTTGCGGACAGCATGGGCGCGGGCATTGCCTTCGTGCACCAGGAACTCAATCTATTCGACAATCTCGATGTCGCCGGAAACGTCTTTATCGGACGCGAGCCGCTGTGCTGGGGCTGGATGCGGTTTGTCGACCGAAGCGTCCAGCGCGCAAAAGTGGCGCCGCTCCTCGAACGGCTTGGCGCCAACTTCAAGCCCGATACGCCGGTCGCCAGCCTGTCACTGGCGCAACGGCAGATGGTCGAGATCGCCAAGGCGCTTTCGGTGGAGGCGCGGCTGGTGATTCTGGATGAACCAACCTCGAGCCTCCCACTGGCGGAAACCGAGAAGCTTCTCGATGTCATCGCCGGCCTCAAGGCGGAGGGAATCGCGGTCATCTTCATTTCGCACCGGTTGCATGAAATCGAACGTGCCGCCGACCGGGTCATCGCGTTGCGCGACGGGAAACTGGCAGGGACTCTCGACAAGGCCGAGATTTCCCATCACCGCATGGTCAGGCTGATGATCGGGCGCGACCTCAAGGCGCGTACGGGGGGGCCGAAGGTCGCGCCGGGCAAGGTCAGGCTGTCGGCCCGAGCCGTGCAGACCAGCACCTACCCGCTGCGCCCAGTCAGCCTGGATTTGCGCGAAGGAGAGATTTTGGGGCTAGCGGGCCTCGTTGGGGCGGGCCGCACAGAACTGGCTCGGGCCTTGTTCGGC
>DATCEJ010000692.1:0-3803 GCA_036510135.1 Roseiarcus sp.
AGATCGCGCAAGACCTTCCGCGCGTCTTCCGCGAGGTCGTCATACTCGAGCCGACTGGTGAAGTCGGTAATCGCCCGGCCTTCATCGCCAGCAACGATATTGAAGAGTTCCGAAACGCGAGGGGCAACGCGCTTGATGCGCAACTGCGAGTCTAGGAATAGGGTTCCGACATCCGATGCATCCATTAGATTCTGGAAATCGCTGTGCGCGCGCGACACGCTCTCCAGCTTCGTCTTGAGCTCAGAGTTCAAGGTCTGCAGCTCCTCATTGATCGATTGCAGCTCCTCCTTGCTGGTTTCCAGCTCTTCAGCAGTCGATCGATATTCCTCGTTGACCGACTGGAGCTCCTCGTTGGCGGCCCGCAATTCCTCGTTGGCCCCTTCATATTCCTCGCGCGAAGCGCGGAGTTGTGACTGGGCAAATTGCAGCTCCTGCTGAAGCTGTTGAATCTGTTCGGCTGGCGCCAAGTCTTCGATTGTCTTCGAGGTCAGCGATCCGTCTCCAAGCGTCTCGCCTTCGAGGAAGAAAACGATGGCGGAGCGGTTGGGGTTGGAGTCTGGGATAAGGGGCCTTGCCTGCAGATAGACCCGCCGCGCCGAGCCGTTGAAGCGCACCGCAATCGGTCCGCTCAGGCTCGGCTCATTGCTGGCGAAAGCCCGGTGCAGCGCAGCGCGAATATCGGACCGCAATTCCTCGCGCGCCAGTTCCGTGATGTCGTTCGCCAGCGTTCCCCTTGAGGGCTGCAAATAGCGTCCCGCCTGCTCGGACAGATGAATAACCCGATAAGACGCGTCGACGATAACACTGGGTGGGGCGAGCCGCTCCAGAGCCTCGCCATGCAGTTTCGCTTCGCTTGAGACCCGGTTGAAGGCCGGCGCGCGCGCCGGCAAGGGCTCCGGACCAAAGTTGGCCGCGCCGACCCGCGGCATAACGCGCGCCTCAACCGGCATGAGGGTGCGTCGATAGATGCGCGCTTCCCGATCGAAGGCGCGGAACAAGCCGACTGGATTGTCAGCGCTCTCGGAAGACCCGAGGAACAAATAACCGGGCGGCTTCAAGGCGAAGTGAAAGGTCGAACAGATCTGCCCCTGCAGCTCGCGGTCGAGGTAGATCAGCACGTTTCGGCACGAGATCAGATCGACGCGCGAAAACGGTGGATCTTTCGAAAGACTATGTTTGGCGAACAGGACGATATCCCGCAATTCGCGCCTGACCTGATATTGGTCGCCTTCCCGGCTGAAGAATTTCCGCAGCCGATCCTCTGTCACATCGGCTTCGATCGCGGCCGGATAGCGGCCCTCCCTCGCCAGGCCCAAGGCGACGTCGTCGAGATCGGAGGCGAAGACTTGAATCTCACGTCGGATCTCGTGACGGCTCGCCTCCTCGAGCAGCAGGATGGCGATCGAGTAAGCCTCTTCGCCGGTGGCGCAGCCGGCCACCCAGACACGAATCGGGTCCGAGGCTCCCTTCTCTTCGAACAGTCGAGGGATGACGAGCGCTGCGAGCTTCTCGAACGCGCTCGTGTCGCGAAAGAACGTCGTGACGGAAATGAGAAGATCGGCGAACAAGGCCTGGGCTTCGCCAGGATTTTCGCGCAGAACCACCAGATAATCGGCCAGCGTCTCCACGCGCTGCACCTGCATCCGGCGCGCGATGCGTCGGCTGACCGTCGATTTCTTGTAGTTCGCGAAGTCATGACCGGAGCGGACCCGCAAGTAGGAAAGAATGCGTTGCATTGCTTCCCCGTCTGTCTCACTCAAGGCTCCCGCGTTCGGACTTCGACGGTCGCGGACGAGCCCGGGGAGGCGTTCCGCGAGCTCCCGCACGGGTAAGACAAAATCGGCCATGCCCGTCGCGATTGCGTTGCGCGGCATCGATCCGTATTCGGCCTCGTCCGGATCCTGAACCAGGATGATGCCGCCGGCTTCTTTGACCGCTTTGATGCCAACCGAACCGTCGGAGCCGGCGCCGGAAAGAATGATGGCGAAGTCGTCGCCGTGCTGCCCGGCAAGCGAACGGAAAAAGATGTCGATTGGGGCGCGCTGCCAGCGCGGCTCGTCAAACTCGGCGAGCGCAAGGTGGTGGTCGGTCGCCAGCAGCTGGCGGTTGGGTGGAATGACGTAGACGTGGCGCGGTTCGAGCGCCACTCGGCCGACGACCTGGGCTACGGGCATCCGAGTCCGTGTGGCGAGAATTTTGGAAAGTTCGCTCTGATGCCCCGGATCAAGGTGAACGATCACAACAAATGCCGCGTCCACGTCATCCGGCAGAGTCTCGAAGAACGTCTGTAGCGCCTGAACCCCACCCGCGGATGTTCCGATGCCGACGGTCGGAAATCGCTTGGCGGTTTCCCCGCCGATCCCTTCCTCCCTCACATCGTCCATCGAATATCAGGCCCCATTGAAATACGGATCGATAGGATGTCGGTCAGTTCGTGTTCCCCTGAAGGCGCGACCCCGGCTGTTGGAGCCTTCGTGGCTCGGGGCGATGGGCCTCTGAGCGCCCTGTGAGCTTCTCTCTCCGATAACCGGCCATTTGCGGCGCGCCGTCTTGTGACCCTAATCCCCTCCAGCCATCGCGACAATTGTAACGCCCCTGCTACGGCAGTTCGCCGTCGGCGAGCTCACGCAAGATGCGATCCCGGTGCTCGACCTGGAACGCGAGCGTCGCTTCGAATTGCGCGAGCAGCGTCCTCGCCCGATCCGTGTCGTGCCCATCGCGCTCCAGCTGATCCGCAAGGTCGCGCTGTGCTTGCACGCGCTTCTGGCCCCCTGCAACGTGACGATTGGCGAGCTCGAGATGCTCGCGGGCGATTTCCCGTTGGGCTGGCGAGTTCATGGCGAGGAGGAACGCTCGACTTTGCCAGCGGTTCCCGATGAAGGGCGCAACCTTCCAGCCTTGGCGAGTCGACTCATGAGGCGGGAGCCAGAGCGAGACCCTCCGCTTTGTCGCGTCCGGGGGCCGCTTCCGTGCGTTCCCCGCTTCGCAGGGCTTCGCGCAGTGTTTCGACATGGCGGCGGCTTTGTCTGGACGTGCTCTCATAAGAATCCGCGGAGAGCCGCAATCCGCCGCGGCGCGCCTCATCCGCCATTTTCTTGGTGAGAACCGCACGCTCTTCCACGATCCGCAGCGCGACGCGCATCGCTTCGTCGACGGAATCCTCCTGCCGAATGGAGAGCGCTTCGGCGGTGTATCCGTGACCGACCTGACAACGAAATCGGAGCGGCGGCCCGCGCCTCATTTGCGACAGCACGCCGCCGCAGTCCGGGCAGGACAGCGCAACCGGCTGCGCGAGCTCACTCATCAGGTCGGTCCCCGACGGGCGTCCGAGCGCGATGTCGACTTCCAATCGGATATCGTCGGGAGGCGCAGGAGCCCGATCGCGGGGCTCGCTCGCGAGGGTTTTGAGGAGCGCGCCGAGTTCGCCGATCGGCGTCTGGTAGTCGACATCGCTGGCGGCCAGCGCCGCCAATGGCATTTCTCGCTCCCTCGCCTCGATCGGATTTTGCACGACCGTCACACCGCCGCAGCGCTTGAGATCGGCAAGCCCCGAAGCGCCGTCATTCAACATGCCCGTCAGCACGACGCCGATCGCGCGGGACCCGTAGCTCAAACCGGCCGACCTCAACAGGGGATCGATCGCGGGTCGCGCGAGGTTTTCCCGCGGCCCCCGCCCGAGCCTGAGCGTATCATCCATAACGAGCAAATGGTGGTCCGCCGCCGCGACATAGATCCGGCCGTGCTCAAGCCTTTGCCCGTCGACCGCGGTCGTTACGGGAAGTGCGCATTTGGCGCCAAAGATG
>DATCEJ010000693.1:0-7510 GCA_036510135.1 Roseiarcus sp.
CCTTAGGCAAACGGATGCTGCACTGTATCGGGCGAAGAGAGCCGGCGGAAACCAAGTCGCGTCGGGGTCGACGCGATTTGTTCAGCGCTATTCAGCGCCCGGCATAGAACGGTTCCCGCACTCGGCCAAACTGTTCGTACCGGTCACCAACCCTGGTAACTCAGGGTAGGGGACGTCCGCTTCGAGGGTCTTAATGTCGATGATAGACCTCATCATAGCAGCGTCGAACATTGGTAAGCGCTGTTCTGACGGCGCCTTCCTCGACCACATGTGAGCTGGCAGATTCCGGTCTCTGATTTGGGATCGGCACGTGAATATGTTTGACCATAAGCTTGAGCCTAAGCCGAGCGTCGCGCGTCGGATCGAGGTGTTCACGGGGACGGGGCGTCGTCGTCGGTGGTCGTCCGACGAGAAAGCTCGGATTCTCGAGGAGACACTGGCGGTGGGGGCGGTGGTGTCCGAGGTCGCGCGGCGTCACGGGATCACCTCGCAGCAGCTGTTTGGATGGCGACGGTCCGCTAGGGGCCGCGCGACCGAGAGATCGGACGCGCCCGGCTTTGCGCCGGTGATGTTGGAGGCGCCGGCTGAGAAGGCTGCGCTGGACGGAGGGGTCTTGGAAATCCTCGTCGGCGCGATGGTCGCGCGCGTTCCGTTGACCGCCGACGGCGCGACGCTGGCGAGGATCGTTCGCGCGCTGAAGGGAGCGGCATGATCGTTCCCTCCTCGGGCGTGAAGGTCCTGATCGCGATGAAGCCGGTCGATTTCCGCAAGGGGATGGACGGGCTCGCGGCGGTGGTTCACGAGACGCTGGGCGCGAACCCGTTCGGCGGCGTGATCTATGTATTTCGATCCAAGCGGGCCGACCGGGTGAAGTTGTTGTTCTGGGACGGCACGGGCCTGGTTCTGGCGACCAAGCGTCTCGAACAGGGCACGTTTCGCTGGCCGTCGTTGCGCGAGGGGGTGATGCGGCTGACGCCTGGGCAATTCGTCGCGCTGCTGGAGGGTTTGGATTGGGCGCGGGTGCGTGGGGTGCGAATACCCACGCCGACGGCGGTTTCGTGATTGGATGCTATATTTTCCAGGTGACTCAGACGATCGGAGCTGATTCCGTGAGATCATGGCGACGCCTCCTGATTCGCTTCCCGACGATGCAAGGGCGCTCAAGGAATTGCTCATCGCCGCGCGCGACGAGAACGAGCGTCTGATCGCCATCATCAAGGTGCTTCAGCGCCATCGCTTCGGCCCACGATCGGAGAAGATCGATCCGGACCAACTCGCGCTCATGCTGGAGGACGTCGAGCAAGCGATCGCCGCCGCGGAGGCCGAGGCGGAAGGCAAGCGCGAGCCAGCCGGGACGCCCGTCCGGCGCAAGCGCCAGATCAATCGCGGCGCGTTGCCCAAACATTTGCCTCGCGAGGAGGTCGTCGTCGATCTCGCCGACAAGTGCTGCCCCTGCTGCAACAGGCTTCGGGTCAAGCTCGGCGAGGACGTCTCGGAACGGCTCGACATGATCCCGGCGCGCTTCAAGGTCATCGTCACGCGCCGGCCCAAATACGCCTGCCGCGACTGCGACGGCGAGGTGGCGCAGGCTCCGGCGCCCGAACATCTGATCGAGGCCGGCATTCCGACCGAGGCGCTGATCGCGGCGGTGGTCATCGCCAAATACGCGGACCATCTGCCGCTCTATCGGCAGGCTCAGATCTATGGCCGCCAGGGCGTCGAACTCGACCGCTCGACGCTGGCCGACTGGTCGGGGCGCGCCGCCTTCGCGCTACGGCCCGTCTACGGGCGATTGTTCGACGTCTTGAAGGGTTCGGACAAGCTCTTCGCCGACGAGACGCGCGCGCCGGTGCTCGATCCGGGCCGACGCAAGACCAAGACCGGCCAGCTGTGGGCCTATGCCCGCGACGACCGGACCTGGGGTGGTCCCGAGCCGCCGGGCGTCGCCTATGTCTATGAGCCCGACCGCAAGCACGAGCGTCCCGCCGCGCATCTGGCCGGCTTCGCTGGATGCCTCCAGGTCGATGGCTACGGCGCCTACAAAGCGCTGGCCGAGGGCAACGCGGTTACACTGGCTTTCTGCTGGGCGCACGCGCGGCGAAACTTCTTCGACATCCAGGCCGCGAACCCGGCCCCAATCGCCGTCGAGGCGCTGGCGAGGATCGGCGGCCTCTACGCCATCGAACGCGATATCCGGGGGCTCGGAGCTTCGGCGCGGCTGGCCGCCCGCCAAGCCCGCGCCAGACCGATCCTCGAGGCGATGAAGCCCTGGTTGGAGGCCAAGCTCGCCGCTGTCTCCGGCAAATCGAAACTCGCCGAGGCGATCCGCTACGCGCTCTCGCGCTGGGCGGGCCTGACCCGCTACCTCGACGATGGGCGGATCGAAATCGACAACAACGTCGTCGAGCGCGCCATGCGGCCCATCGCGCTCGGGCGCAAGAACCATCTGTTCGCCGGCTCGGACGAGGGCGGACGATATTGGGCCATCCACGCCTCGTTGATCGAAACCTGCAAGATGAACGATGTCGATCCGCAAGCGTGGCTCGCCGACGTCCTCGACAAAATCGCCAACCGCCATCCCATGAGCAAAGTCGACGAGCTGCTGCCGTGGGCCTACATCAACAATGGCGCAAAACGCCAAGCGGCCTGAGAACACCGCTTACGATCCTTCGCAACCACTCCGTCTTTCATTCTGGCTACGCTACCAGCCGTAGCCAGGCCAGCCGAAGTGGCGGTGGAGGTGTTCCTCACCGATGTGGTCAGCCATAGCCAGAGGGTCCCAGGTCGGGCTTGATTTCACTTGATCGCGAGTGACATTGACATCGATGCGGTCTTCGGACCAATCGATCTCCTTCACCGCATCGGGCGCCAGTTGGACGTGCTTGCCTGGCCACCAATTCCGCGTGGCGATGACGAGATAACGGATGTCCCAGTTGGCGTCGTCGGCGAGGAAGTTCTCCACGTGGCCCAGGTCGCCGTCGGTGGCGTGGACGTGATAGCCGTTCACCGCGACGACGCTGCGCAGATGGGGATCGCCGTCGCCGAGATGGGCCTCCATGCCCGCCGCCTGACGCGCCGCGGCGTCAGCAAAAATCGGCGGCCCAGCGGGCGAAGTGACGATGGCGTTGGGCCCGAAATACGCATTTCCCCACGATTGATCCCAGCCATAGTAGTCATAGAGCTGGGCCTCCATCTGCTTTGTCACCGGCTCATCTTGGCGCGCCTCTGGGCTTGCCTCGATCTGCGCCTTGGTCAGACGGACGGACATGGCCAGTGTCTCGCCCCAGCTCATCATCGGCAACACACGTTCTGCTGGTTCGGCGAGGTCCAGCGAAACAATCACCGACGGGTGGATTAGTATTCAGCGGCCCGGCAACCAATGACCGGTGTCAACCACCATCCAGCGGATCTTCCAGCTTTGGTCATCGAACAGGAAGTCCTTGACTGACCGTCCCGACGCGGCCATCGAGTCCCTCGACGGGGCATCGCTGCAAACCGGTAATGGCGAACAACATGGCTTGGGCACTCCTCGTTCTTCGCTCCCCTAGAGTCCGCCAGCCGGCAAGGGGGCGTTGGGCCGGCGCGTTGATCCGCAAATAGGTCCACAGCTAGGCGGAGAGTCCCGGCCAACCATAGTGCCTATGGAGCTGCTTAGCGTAGACCATACTGAAAGTGTCGAGAGCATCCCACGGCGGACTTGTCCTGACCCGCTCACCCAGCACGTCCAGCTCGACATGGCGGTCGAACCAATCGACCGATTTCACCGCGATCGGCGAAATCAGCACATGCTTTCCGAACCACCAATTCCGGGTGTCGACGATGAGATAGTGGACGCTCCAGTCGGCGTCGTCGATCATGAGATTCTCGACATGGCCGATTTCGCCATCGAGCGCGTGAATTCGGTATCCAATCACTTCGACGACGCTGCGCAGATGCGGGTCGGCTCCCCGCAAAGTAACGCCGTCACCGAGAGCCTCGGCCTCGTCCGTTGAACTCAAGCCCAGATAGGGCGGCGCCATCAGCGGCGAGGCCATAGCCCCCGGGATCGCGGCGAGATTGGACCCGCCCCACAGCGGGTCCCAACCGTAGTAGGTGTAAAGCTGATTCTCCATTTGCTGGGAGACGGGCTCGTCTTCCGACAATTCCGGGCTGCCCTCGACCTGGGCCTTCGTCAGCGCAACAACGAATTCTTGCTGTTCGAGATCCTGTCGCGAAATGGCAGATGGATGCATGAGCACCTTGCGCCCAGTCAACCAAGTCCCGCAATCAATGACGAGCCAGCGCACTTTCCATGACGTATCCTCAAACAGAAAATCGACGACAGTTCCGATTCCGCCGTCGCGTGCCTTGATCGTGAAGCCCTTCAGCGGGGAAATGACCTGCAACATGGTTTGCGCCTTATGTGAATAGCAAGAACGACTCTTGGCTGCCAGCTCAGATGAGCGCGCCATCTTCGACCGAGGTCGCTACACTATCCCAGTCGAACTGGCGCATTGGAAGCATCGACTAGAAAGCGCCCGTTGGCGCTTACAACTGCCAGATGCCGTGCCGACGATGACGGAGCCGATGGCGACGAGTTCCACCCCCTCATTTTAAGCACGAGACAACTCGTTGCTGCAGGTTCGGAAACTACTGAACCGCCCCGGGTTTGCCGGAGGCTGTTTCGTTTGAGTCACGCCGCCATGGCGGGTTGCTTTGTCATGCCATAGTAGCGTTCCTCGGCTTCGGCCGGCGGGATGTTGCCGATGGGCTCGAGCAGCCGGCGATTGTTGAACTAGTCCACCCACTCCAGTGTCGCGAACTCGACAGCCTCGAATGACCGCCATGGCCCGCGCCGATGGATGACCTCGGCCTTGTAGAGACCGTTGATGGTTTCGGCGAGAGCATTGTCGTACGAGTCGCCGACGCTGCCCACAGAAGGCTCGATGCCCGCTTCCGCCAAGCGCTCGGTGTATTTGATCGAGACGTATTGGGCGGACTCAAGCGGTCGTCGCAACACCTGAACGTAGGAGGTTGCGGTGAGCCCTCAAAAGCGTCGATCCCAGCAGTCTGGACGGGCGCCGCTGCCGTCACCGGGACGACCGCCAGCAGCGAAGCGATCTGAACTCCAGCGATTTTGGTTGGGGATTGCGGAGGGTATGCCCAGCGAGGATGCTGCGCTGGCTGCTGGCCTATCGCAGCCTGTCGGAACCCGATTGTTCCGAGAGGCAGGCGGTATGCCACCAGCGATGTTCAGACTTTCGGCCAAGCCGGTCTCCGGACGATACCTCTCGTTCTCGGAACGTGAGGAGATTGCGCTGTTTCGCGTTCAGGGCTTTTCGGGGCGGGAGATCGGACGACGTCTTGGTCGGCCTGCCTGCACCATCTCCCGTGAACTACGACGGAACGCCGCGACGGGCAGCGGCGGCCTGGAATATCGCGCATCGACAGCCCAATGGCATGCCGAACGATCGGCTCGGCGCCCGAAAGCCGCCAAACTTGCGCAAAACTCCACCCTGCGCGTCTATGTCGAGGAGAGGCTGGCTGGAACAGTCGCGGCTCCTGACGGCGCTGTCGTGGCTGGCCCTGCAGTCCCCTGGAATGGACGCCGTCATGGCCAACGAAAGGCTCGTCGATGGAGCAGGGCATGGAGTCCTGAGCAGATCGCCCGGCGTTTGGTGATAGACTTCCCGAATGACGAGGACATGCGGATCAGCCACGAAGCCATCTATCAAGCGCTCTTCATTCAAGGCCGAGGCGCACTGCGGCGAGAACTGACCGCATGCCTGCGGACCGGCCGGGCATTGCGAACGCCCCGGGCGCGCGTCAGCCAACGCGGCAAAGGCTTTGTGTCATCCGAGATCATGATCAGCCAGCGCCCCGCCGAGGCCAACGATCGGGCGGTTCCGGGACACTGGGAGGGGGATCTCATTCTGGGGCTAGGCAGTTCGGCGATAGGCACACTCGTCGAGCGCACGACGCGCTTTACGATGCTGCTGCATCTGCCGCGTCTCGACGGTCACGGCGACGCGCCACGAGTCAAGAATGGACCGGCCCTCGCAGGGCACGTCGCTGAGGCTGTTTGCGATGCCATCACGCGCGCCATTGTAACCCTGCCTCAGGAGCTTCGGCGTTCGCTGACCTGGGACCAAGGCGCCGAGATGGCCCAACACGCGGCGCTTAAAATCGATACGGGCATCCAGGTTTACTTCTGCGATCCTCAGAGCCCTTGGCAGCGCGGCTCCAACGAGAACACCAATGGGCTGCTGCGCCAGTATTTTCCGAAGGGCACAGACCTGAGTGTGCACAGCGCCGAGACGCTTGCCGCCATTGCCGCCACCCTCAACGCACGACCACGAAAGACCCTCGAGTGGGCGACCCCAGCCGAAGCCCTTGACCGATGCCTGGCATAGAACAGAATTCCCGTTGCGACGACCGTTTGAATCCGCCTTGACTGCCCCGGTCGCTGTGATGCACGAGCCCTCCGCGATGGACGGGCCGTCGGTCATGGAGGGCTTGTTCCAACGCATCCAGAACGAAGCTCGCATGCGCGGTCCGTGATGCACGCCAGCCCACGATGCGCCGGGCATAGGCGTCGATCACGAACGCGACGTAGACGAAACCGGTCCAGGTCGCGACATAGGTGAAATCCGAGACCCACAGCGCGTTCGGCCTGGGCGCCCGGAACTGGCGGTTGACATGATCCAGCGGACACGGCGCAGCCTTGTCGCTGATCGTGGTTTTGACGGGCTTGCCCCGGATCACGCCATGCAGGCCCATGCTCCGCATCAGTCGCTCCACGGTGCATCGTGCGATATCCTCGCCCTCGCGGCGCAATTGCCGCCAGACCTTGCGTACGCCGTAGACGCCGAAGTTCTCCGCGAAGACACGCCTGATCTCGATTTTGCGGATCGCATCCTGCTTCGCGCGCGCCGACAGCTTGGTGGGATCGGCCTGCTTTGCGGCATGGGCGCGGTAGGTGGATGGGGCGATCGGCAGCACCTTGCAGATCGGCTCGACCCCATGGACCCCACGATGATCGTCAATGAAGGCGATCATGGCTTGAACCGGCGGTCGAGCTCCGCCTGGGCAAAATATGCAGACGCCTTGCGCAGAATCTCGTTGGCCTGCCGAAGCTCGCGATTCTCACGCTCCAGCGCCTTCAGCTTCTCTGCCACATCCGCCGGAATGCCGGGCGCGCGACCGCTGTCGCGATCAGCCTTCTTCACCCATTCATGCAGCGTCTGCGCGGTGCAGCCGATCTTCGCCGCAATCGATGTCACCGCCGCCCAGCGCGAACTGTGCTCGGCTTCGTGATCCAGAACAAGCCGCACCGCTCGGGTACGGACCTCGGGAGAGAACTTGTTTGTCGTTTTGCTCGTCATGGCTCACCTTCTCAAGAGTTGGAGCCTCCGATCAACCCGGGGCGGTTCATGTTGGGCATATTTGCCGAGTTTGAGCGGGCGGTGCTGCGTGAGCGTGTGTTTGCCGGTCTGGCGCGCGCCAAGGCTCAGGCAAGAAGCTGGGGCGG
>DATCEJ010000694.1:0-4965 GCA_036510135.1 Roseiarcus sp.
TCATGCGGTTCCTGCAGCAGTTCAACAATGTGCTCGTCTATGTGCTGCTCGCCGCCGGCTTCATCAAGCTGATGATGAACCTGTGGCTCGACGCGTCGATCATCCTCGCCGTGGTCATCATCAACGGCCTGCTCGGCTTCCTTCAGGAGGGCCGGGCGGAGAAGTCGCTCGATTCGATCCGCAACATGCTCTCTTCGGAAGCGAGAACCCTGCGCAACGGGCAGACGTCGATGATCCCGGCGGAGACGCTCGTGCCGGGCGACATCGTGTTCCTCGAATCCGGCGACAAGATCCCAGCCGACATCCGCCTGACCGAGGTCAAGAACCTGCGCACGGAAGAAGCAGCCCTCACTGGCGAATCCGTGCCATCGGACAAATCGACCGCGCCCGTCTCGGACAAGGCGACTGTCGGCGATCGTTCGGCCATGGCCTATTCCGGCACGCTGGTGGTTTCCGGCCGCGCGAGCGGGGTGGTCGTCGCCACGGGAAGCCAAACTGAACTCGGCCGCATCAACCAATTGCTCGCCGGCGTCAGCGCGCTCGAAACCCCGCTTCTGCTGCAGATCAAAAAGTTCGGCTATGCGATCGTCATCATCATTCTGATCGTCGGCGCGATCACCTTCGCCTTCGGACATCTCGTCCGCGACATCCCGTTCGTCGAAATGTTCCAGGCCGTGACGGGCATCGCGGTGTCGATGATCCCGGAAGGCTTGCCGGCGCTGATCACGATCACGCTCGCGATCGGCGTCCAGCGGATGGCGGCCCGCAACGCCATCGTGCGTCGCCTGCCGGCGGTCGAGACGCTGGGCTCCGTCGCGCGCATCTGCTCGGACAAGACCGGCACGCTGACGCTGATGGAAATGATGGTGGTGTCAGCCGCGACCGCCAGCGATACGCTGAAAGTCACGGGCGACGGCTACGCCAACGAGGGCCAGGTGCTCAAGGACGGCGCGCCGGTCCAAAAGGACCCAGTGCTCGAGCTTCTGGGTCGCGTCTCCGCGCTCTGCAACGACGCCGAGCTGCGCAAAGTGGACGGCGTGTGGAAAGTGGAGGGTGATCCGACCGAGGGCGCGCTTTATCCGTTCGCCGCCAAACTTGGGGTAAAGCGCGAAGACGAACAGGCCGCCTACCCGCGCATCGACGCCATCCCGTTCGAATCCGAACACCGCTTCATGGCGACTTTGCATAAAGGCCCGGAAGGCAACGAGATCCTGCTCGTCAAGGGCGCCCCGGAGGCGATCCTGGATCATTGCGACCGCCAGCAGGACGCGGCTGGAGAGACACCTCTCGACCGCGCCGCTTTCGAAAAGGCCTCGGACGTTCTCGCTTCGCAAGGCGAGCGCGTGCTGGCTTTGGCGTGGCTGCCCGATCCCGGCGTGAAAGCCGGAAGCTTGGGGCCAGCGGACCTGCCGAAGAACCTCGTTCTGCTCGGCCTCGTCGGCCTTCTCGATCCGCCGCGCAAGGAAGCGATCGAGGCGGTGAAGGAATGCCATGCCGGCGGCATCCGCGTGACGATGATCACTGGCGACCACAAGATCACCGCCGCGGCGATCGCGAAAATGCTCAACATCGGCGACGGCAAGACAGCCGTCACCGGCGCCGAGGTCGCGGAAATGGACATGGCGACGCTTCAGGAGACGGTCGCCAAGGTCGACGTGTTCGCCCGCGCGAGCCCCGAGCACAAGCTGCGCCTGGTCAAGGCTATTCAGGCCAACGGGCAGGTGGTGGCGATGACCGGCGACGGCGTCAACGACGCGCCGGCCTTGAAGAAGGCCGACATCGGCGTCGCCATGGGAATCAAGGGCACCGAGGTCACCAAGGAAGCGGCCGAGATGGTGCTCGCCGACGACAATTTCGCCTCGATCTCGGCCGCGGTGAAAGAGGGACGCACCGTCTACAACAATATCGAGAAGGCGATGCTGTTCATGCTGCCGACCAACGTCGCTCAGGCTTTGGTCATTCTGGTTGCGATCTTCGTTGGCTTCACCACGCCAATCACCGCGCCCCAGATCCTGTGGGTCAACATGGTGACGTCGGTCGCGCTCGGCCTCGTGATCTCATTCGAGCCGCACGAAACTGACGTGATGCTGCGGCCGCCGCGCATGGTCAATCGCCCGATCCTCGACGCCTTCGGCGTGTGGCGCGTCGTCTTCGTCGGCGCGTTGCTGCTCATCCTTACGCTCTGGGCGTTCTTCTGGATGAAGTCGCAAGGCGCCTCTGATCCGCTAGCCCGCACCGCCGCGGTCAACGCGCTGGTCATCGGCCAGGTCTTTTATCTCCTGAACAGCCGGTTCAAGATCGACTCGTCGCTGTCGCCGATGGCTCATCTCGGCAATCGCTATCTGCCGATGGGCATCGGCGCGGTGATCGTGCTGCAGCTCCTCTACACCTACGCAGCCCCGCTGCAGTCGGTGTTCGAAACCGAGGCGCTGCCGCTCGGCGTCTGGCCGTGGCTGCTGCTTGGCGGCTTGATCTTCTTCCTCGTGGTCGAGATCGAGAAGGCGATCATCCGCGCTATGCGTTCGCGCGAACCGGCGGTGGAGGCGACTCAAGGCGCTGTCTAGAGCATTCGCGCAATACTACCGCGTCACACTCGTCATCGCGAGCGTAAGCGAAGCGATCCAGGGGAACGTAGGGCGCTCTGCGTCCCCCTGGATCGCCACGTCGCTCCGCTCCTCGCGATGACGGGCCCAAGCGTCGAGGATCTAATCTGACCGGAAGTTCGCCGTCATCGCGAGCGCAAGCGAAGCGATCCAGAGGGCGTAAGGCGCCCGATGGCTCCTGGATCGCCGCGTCGGCCTTCGGCCTCCTCGCGATGACGAGTCAGGCGTTTAGGGTCTCATATAGGTCAGTCCAAAGCGGATTGTCGCGCTCGATCAGCGCCAGCTTATGCTTCCTGCTTCCGGACTTGATCTGCTTCTCGCGCGCGATCGCCTCGTCCATGCGCTCGTGAGGCTCGAACCACACAAGGATCTTGCAGCCGTAGCGGCGCGTGAACCCTTTGATAGCCCCGGTTCTATGTTGGAAAGCCCGCTGGCCGATATCCGAAGTCACGCCGACATACAGCGTCCCGTTGCGCTGGCTCGCGATAATGTAGACGGCGGGATGCTTCATGCCGCGAACCTAGCGCAAGGCGCAGTCTGACTGAAGGCTCGGGTTTGCCGTCATCGCGAGCGCAAGCGAAGCGATCCAGGGGCCGCGAGGCGCCTAACGGCCCCTGGATCGCCACGTCGCTCCGCTCCTCGCGATGACGGCCACCGTCCATCGCGCTATACCTGCCGCAATCAAAGGCGGACCGGAAGACATGCACAGCAACAGAAGTGAACCCATGAACGCGCCCCACGCGACAAAGCCACGGATGCAGCCGTTTCTGCCGGCGACGGCGGATTTCGCCAGCGGCAAAGACTCAGCCCGCGCATTCCTCGAGCGCCGCATCGTCGATCTGGAAGCCTGGGAGCCGAAGATCGGCGCGTTCGTCACGCTCAACCTCGCCGCCGCGAGGACCGCTGCGGATCGCTCGACCGAACGCTGGCGGGCGGGCGAGGCGCTTTCGCCGATCGACGGCATGCCGATCGGAATCAAGGACATCATCGAAACCATCGACATGGCCACGGAGCACGGCTCGCCGCTGTTCGCCGGCTACCGCAGCGAGCGCGACGCCGCGAGCGTTGCGGCTTTGCGCGAAGCTGGAGCGGTCATCGTCGGCAAGACGGTGACGACCGAATTCGCCTGGATGCATCCCCGCGCCACCCGCAATCCGTGGGACTTGACCCGCACGCCCGGCGGTTCGAGCAGCGGTTCGGCCGCGGCCGTCGCGGTCGGCGCGATCAGCGTTGGCATCGGCACGCAAGTGTTCGGCTCGATATTGCGGCCCTCGAGCTTCTGCGGCTGCTTTGGCTTCAAGCCGACGGTCGGCGCGATCAATCGCGGCGGCAGCCATGACGCGCTGTCGCAGAGCACGCATGGGCCGCTTGCCGCCAGTCTGCCTGAAGCTTGGGCTGTCGCCTACGAGATTTCCCGCCGCGCCGGCGGAGACCCCGGTTTTCCGGGTCTCTACGGTCCTCCAACCTGCCCCGCGTCCTTGAAGCCGCGCCGCCTTGCGGTTCTGGAAACCGACGGCTGGACGGTGGCGACGGCGGCGGCGAAGGAGGCGTTCGCGGAAGCGTCGGCGAAACTCAAATCAGCCGGCGTCACGCTCGTCTCGCGCCGTGAAAGCGAAAAAATCGCCGCGGTCGAGGACGCGATCCACGATGCGAGGGAACTCTCCCACACCATCATCGCCTGGGAGTCGCGCTGGCCGCTCAACACCTATCGCGCGCGCGACCCGAGCAAGCTCAGCCAGCCGATGCACGAGCTTAGCGCCCGGGCCGAAGCGCTCACCCTCGACGACTATCGCCGCGACATCAAGGAGCGTCAGAGACGGCGCGCCGTCTACCAAGCGCTGGCGGCGGAATTCGACGCTTGCCTGATTTTAAGCGCCCCAGGCGCGGCGCCGATCGGCCTGAACTGGACGGGAGACCCGGCTTTCGTGATCCCGGGATCGATGCTCGGCGTTCCGGCGATTTCGCTTCCCGTCCTCGAGGACGGCGGCCTTCCGCTCGGGCTTCAGTTGCTCGGCTTCGCGGATGCGGATGCGGCGCTGTTTTCGACCGCCGGCGGCGTGCTGGCTATAGTGCAGTGAGGCTGATCCTGCCTGGCGCTTAAGGACCAGATTGCTCTTGAGTTCACGCGATGACCGCGGCCGGAAGGGTCGCGATAAAGGCTCGTCGCCAGAAACACCGCGTCCACCGACGTCTCCCTGCGCGTCAAGACCTCCAACTGTTTACTTGCCGTTCCATGGCTCCTCCATGCCATGTACATGCGGTCGAGCGTATGCTGTTGTTTGGCGTTCGCGCCGATTAACGTCTGGCCGCGAACGATTATCGCCGTTGGGGACATGCAATGACCACCCGGATGAACATCGCC
>DATCEJ010000695.1:0-4480 GCA_036510135.1 Roseiarcus sp.
TATTACCTCGCCCCTTCGGACCGCAGCGCCGACGAAACCTTCGCGCTGGTGCGCGAGGGCATGCGCAAGGCCAAAGTCGCGGCGGTCGCGGAAGCCGTCTTGTTCAGGCGCGCTCGGACCGTTCTCGTCCGCGCTCTCGACGAAGGTCTTGTCGCCTCCATGCTGAACTATGACTACGAGGTGCGTCCGGCCAAGCAGGCGTTCTCGGATGTCCCGGCGAAAGGGATCAGTGGCGAGATGCTCGATCTCGCCATCCACATCATCAAGACTAAACAGGGCGCGTTCGATCCGCGCAAGTTCGAGGATCGTTACGAGGATTCGCTGGCCGAGCTGGTCAAACTGAAGCTTCAGGGCAAGGCGATTCCCAAGCGCGCGCCGGCGCCCCGCGAACCGACCGTCAACCTCCTGCAGGCTTTGCGCGAGAGCGCAGCTGGCACCCGGCCAAGCGGCAAGGCTCCGGCCAGGAAAAAGACCGGCCGACGCACGGCGGCAAAGGCCAAGCCCGCCGCGCCGCGTCGTAAGGCGAGCTAAGGAATGGCGCTCGAAACCTATCGGAAGAAGCGCAATTTCGCGGCGACCGCCGAACCCAAAGGCGCCGCGCCGGATGCGAACAGCGATATTTTCGTCGTCCAGAAGCATGACGCGACCCGATTGCATTACGACTTCCGCCTCGCGTTGGACGGTGTCCTCAAAAGCTGGGCCGTGACTCGCGGTCCGAGCCTGAACCCGGGGGAGAAGCGCCTCGCCGTCGCGGTCGAAGACCATCCGCTGGAATACGCCAATTTCGAGGGCACGATCGCCAAGGGCGAATACGGCGGCGGCGCCGTCATCGTGTGGGACAATGGAACGTGGACGCCGATCGGGAATGCGCACAAAGGCCTGAAGAAGGGCCATCTCGAGTTCGAGCTGCACGGCCAGAAGCTGCACGGCCGTTGGCATCTTGTGAGAATGCAGGGCAAGCCGGGCGAAAAGCGCGAGAACTGGCTTCTCATCAAGGGGGATGATGAATTCGGCCGCGCAACCGATGAAGCCGATATCCTCGAAGAGCGGCCAGAGTCGATCAACACCGGCCGGACGATTGATGAACTCGAAGGCGAAGCGCCGGGCTGGTCGTCAAGTACGGGAAAGATCGAGAAACCTGACGACGCGCGCGCTACGGCCAAACCAAGCGCCCGCGCGCCGTCACGGAAATCCGTGACCGCGTCGGCGCGACCGTCTCCGATCGAGCCCGCAATCGAGGGCGGGACCAAAGCCCCCCTGCCCGGCTTTGTCGTGCCGATGCTGGCGACGCTGACCAAGTCTCCACCCACCGGAGACCGATGGCTGCATGAGATCAAGTTCGACGGCTACCGGCTTCAAGCGCATGTCGAGGACGGCAAGGTTACACTCTGGACCCGGGGCGGACTCGACTGGACGCATAAATTCGGCGACGCCGTCCCGACGGCGCTGCGAAATCTGCCGGTCCGAACGGCCCTGATCGACGGCGAGATGGTGGTCGAAAACGAGAGCGGCGTGGCCGAGTTTTCGCTCCTGCAAGCGGACCTCAGCGATGGGCGGCTTGATCGGTTCGCCTACTACGCCTTCGATTGCCTCTATCTCGACGGAAACGATTTGCGCGAAGCGGCGCTCATTCGCCGCAAGGAACTGCTTAGCCAGCTGATCGGAACCGACCGCGGCGCTATTCGCTACAGCTCCCACTTCGTGGAAGACGGCAAGCTGGTGTTGCAGCGCGCCTGCGCCCTAGGTCTCGAAGGCATCATTTCGAAGGCCAGCCAATCCGTCTATGTCTCGGGCCGCGGCAAAAGCTGGGTCAAGGCCAAATGTTCGGCCCAGCAGGAGTTCGTTATCGGGGGCTACGTCCCCTCGTCCACCGGGCGCAAGGCGATCGGCTCGCTGTCGCTCGGTGTCTACGATCGCGAGGAGTTGCGATATGTGGGACGCGTCGGCACCGGCTTTTCCTCAGGCGTCGCCGAGGCTCTGTTCGCAAGGCTCGACACGATGCGCATTCGTTCGAGTCCGTTCGCCAAATCTCTCACCACGGCGGAGGCGCGTCAGGTGCGCTTCGTCAAGCCGGAGCTTATCGCGGAGGTCGATTTCCGAGGCTGGACTGGCGACGGCCTCTTGCGTCAGGCGTCCTTTCAGGGCTTGCGGGACGACAAGCCGGCCCGCGAGATTGTCCGCGAGACGACCATGGCCACGAATGCCGCGCCCGAACGTCCGAAGAGCAGTGTGACACTCACCCATCCCGACCGCATCTATTGGCCGGACGTCGGCGTCACCAAGGAAGGCCTCGCCGATTATTATGCCGAGGCCTGGCCGTTCATGAAGCCCTTGATCGTCGACCGGGCGCTGGCCTTGCTGCGCTGCCCGGATGGAATCGGCGGGCAGACGTTCTTCCAGAAACATGCCTGGAAGGGCCTTAACCGCAATATCGTCCTGGTCAACGACCCCAAGGAACCGGAACCGCTCATCAGCATTCACGACTTCGACGGGTTGATGGCGCTGGTGCAGTCGGCGGCGCTCGAAATCCATCCCTGGGGGTCGACCGTCACCGACTGGGAGCGGCCAGACATGATCGTGATGGACCTCGACCCGGGGGACGACGTGGACTGGACCGCAGTCATCGCGGCCGCGAGGGAGGTACGGGAGCGGTTGAAGAAGGCGGGCCTTGCGTCGTTCATCAAGACATCGGGCGGCAAGGGCCTGCACGTCGTCTCGCCGATCAAGCCGAAAGCCGAGTGGCCAGCGGTGAAGGCCTTCACCAAAGCGATGGCCGATTCCATGGCGGCCGACAGTCCCGAGCGCTTCGTGTCGACGATCCCGAAGGCGCGGCGGCACGGCAAGATCCTCATCGACTATTTGCGCAATCAGCGCGGCATGACCGCCGTCGCCGCTTATTCCACCCGCGCCCGGCCTGGCGCGAGTGTTTCAATGCCGCTCGCCTGGGAAGAGCTCACGCCTGAAATCGGGCCTGCCTATTTCACCACCCGCAACACCCCGACGCGCCTCTCTTCATCCGCCGATCCGTGGGCGGATTTCCGCGCCGCCGCGGCGCCGATCGAGGAACAGAGCAAGAAGGCCAAGCCGGCACGGAAGCGCTGATGGCGCGGCGACGATAGGCGCACAAGGTTGGAATGGCGTCGGTTCCGAGCCGTCATTGCGAGCGAAGCGAAGCAATCCAGGGGAACGCAGGGCGTCCCGCGACTCCTGGATCGCCGCGTCGCTTCGCTCCTCGCGATGACGGTGTGGCTTAGGGGCCTTGCTTACCGCCCCTTGGGCTTCTTCGCGCCGGCCACGCTTCGCCGCAACGCGTCCATGATGTTGATGACGTTGCTTGGAGGTTCGGCTTCCGCCTTCGGCTTCGCCTTGGCCTTTTTCGCGCTCTTCTTTTTCGCCGCGATAATGTCGAGCAACTGGGCTTGCACCGGATCGGCGACCATCTCCCGGCTCCAGGCTTTCTTGCGCGATTTGATCAGGTCGCCGATCAGGCGCATCAGCTCGGCCTCCGGCTTCACCTCACGGATCGCGCCGAAATACTCGCCCGAGTCGCGCACTTCATCGCCGAAGCGCAACGTCCACAGCACGATTCCGTTGTCTCGCGGCTTCAGGATCACTGCCCGTTCGCGCCGGTTGAGAACGAGCCGTGACACGCCGACCATCTCGGTCGAGCGCATCGCGTCGCGAATGACGCAATAGGCCTCTTCGCCAATCGGATTGTCCGGCGTCAGGTAATAAGGCGTGTCATACCAGATCCAGTCGATGCTCTCCGCCGCGACGAAACTCTGGATGTCGATCGTGCGGGCGCTCTCGAGCGCGACTGATTCCAGCTCCTCGTCCTCGAGCAACACGAAGTCGTCCTCGCCGCGGGCGTAGCCTTTGACCTCATTGGCCTCATCCACGGGTTTGCCCGTTTCGGCGTCGACGTAGTGACTTTGGATTCGATTGCCGGTCCGACGGTTCAGGACGTGGAACCGAACCTTGTCCTCTTCGCTCGTCGCCGACATCATCGCCACCGGACAGGTGACAAGGCTGAGCTTCATGTAACCCTTCCAGAATGGGCGCGCCGCCATCGAAAGGTCCTTTCGTCTCCGTGCCTCAGCGCGCCGACTCCATTGGCGCACCCCAGACTGTCAGTCTTTCCAGCCTCACGCCAGCCAGCGATGCTGTCGTGCGAAACCGAATTTCCGCGCCTTATGTTCCGGTTGTGTACAATTTATCCCGTCGCTTACAGGGGTTTTATAGAGGTTCGCCGGATGATGGGGCTCACCGGAAAGCAGACGGGCGCCGCCGCCGCGGTTATCGAGAGCCAGGACAGCACAATGACAAAAATCGATTGTCTGATCGAGATCGCCAGAAAATTGAGAGAGGCCCGAGCCCTTGGGGAACGAAGCTCGGACCGAGCATTGCTCTATTTCATCGACATGACCCTTGCTCATGTCTGTGACTCGATCGACGCGCGCTCGGAGACAAAAGGCGCCGA
>DATCEJ010000696.1:0-9228 GCA_036510135.1 Roseiarcus sp.
GCCAAAACCTTGTTGGCGAGGGCGTCGACGTTGCGCTGCGTTTCGGCGCGCTGACGGGCGCCACGGCGACCGCGCACCGCATATCGACGTGGCCGCGCATCCTGGCGGCCTCCCCCGCTCATCTCGCTCGCGAAGGCGCGCCAAATACGCCGGAGGAGCTCGCGCTTCACGCGATGATCATTGGGCCCGGCGCGCAAGGCGGCGCGTGGTCATTCCGTAAGGACGGCCGGGAGACGTCGGTGCGCGTGCGCGGGCGGGTGACGGTGACGTTGAACGAAGTCGCAACGGCGGCCGCGGTCGCCGGGCTCGGCGTCGCCTCGATGACTCTCGGCGCATGCCGCAAGGAACTCGGGGACGGCTCGCTTGTCAGGCTGCTGCCCGAATGGGACATGGGAATGATCGAACTCAGCGCCGTATTCGCCGCAGGTCGTGCAGCCAAACCATCGGCGCGCGCCTTTTCCAAGTTCCTTTTCACCGAATTCGCCCACGCCGAAACGGCGTGAGCCGGCGCTAACGCGCCCTCAGACGTCTGGCGCTATCGCGGGCTGTTCAGTGACCTCATAGGTCCAGACGCGGAACGACTTCAGAACATGGGGTCCGAACGAGTTGATGAGCGGAATATCCGCCGCGTCCCGGCCTCGCGCAACCACGATCCTGCCGATCCGGGGAATGTTGTTGCGAGGATCGAACGTCCACCACGACCCGTCGAGGAACACTTCGATCCAGGCGCTGAAATCCATGGGATCGACAACAGGCACGCCAATGTCGCCGAGATGGCCGTTGATGTATCGCGCCGGAATGTTGAGGCATCGGCAAAGCGTGACGGCGAGATGCGCGAAATCGCGGCACACTCCTATCCGCTCCTCGAAAGCCTCGAACGCGGTCCGCGTTGATCGCGCCTGCTGATAGTCAAACTTGATGTGCTGATGGACGAAATCGCACACGGCCTGCACGCGCCCCCACCCGGGCGGGACATTGCCGAACAGGTCCCAAGCCGCCTGGCTCAGTTTGTCGGTCTCGCAATAGCGGCTCCCCATCAGAAAGAGCAGGCAGGCATCGGGCAGCTCAGCGACGGGGACTTCGACCGCGGCAAAATTAGCGGGGTCGATCTTGCCATCGTCTTCGATCGTCGCGTCGCCCCAAATTGCGAAGTCGCCGACTGGCGCGACCAGTCTGCGGCATCGATTGCCAAACGTGTCGAGATAGGTGGTGGTCGGGATGATCGGCGTCGTGAAGACCTTTTCGGCGACGCGTATGTCCGTCTTTCGATCTTCGCTCACCGACAGCAGGCAAACCATCGGAGTTGGCTGCGCGCAATTGACCGTGATTTCATAACCGTAACGGATCAGCATGGATGGCCGGCCTCTGAGGCAGGTCTCACGACCCGATGAACGAGCGGCCCCCCGGCGTCACCTCGAAACACATGACTTATCAAAAATAAAGCGGTCGGCGCGAGCGTCGCGCCGACCATTGTTTAAGTCGCTTAGCAGATCGGCGCGATCAGTAGTCCATCCCGCCCATGCCGCCCATTCCGCCGCCGCCGCCCGGCATCGCCGGAGCGTCGGCCTTGGGCCGGTCTGCGATCATGGCTTCGGTCGTGATCATGAGGCCCGCGATCGAAGCCGCGTCCTGGAGCGCGACCCGAACCACCTTCGCCGGATCGACGATGCCGGCGTTCAGCATGTCGACATATTGCTCGGTCTGCGCGTCGAAACCGAAGGTTTGCGACTTGTTCTCGAGAATCTTGCCAACCACGATCGAACCCTCGACGCCGGAATTCTCGGCGATCTGCCGGATCGGGGCCTCGAGCGCCCGGAGCACGATGTTGATACCGGACTGGACGTCTTCGTTCTCGTTGGTGAGCTTGCCGATCGCCGCCTTGGCGCGCAACAGCGCGACGCCGCCGCCGGAAACGATGCCTTCTTCGACCGCAGCCTTGGTCGCATGCATGGCGTCGTCAACACGATCCTTCTTTTCCTTCACCTCGACCTCGGTCGAGCCGCCGACGCGGATGATCGCAACGCCGCCCGCGAGCTTGGCGAGACGCTCCTGCAGCTTCTCCTTGTCGTAGTCGGAGGTCGTCTCCTCGATCTGCGCCTTGATCTGAGAAATCCGGCCCTCGATGTCGGCTTTCTTGCCGCCGCCGTCGATGATGGTGGTGTTTTCCTTCTCGATGCGGACGCGCTTGGCCCGGCCGAGCATCTGAAGGGTGACGTTCTCGAGCTTGATGCCGAGATCCTCAGCGATCATCGTGCCAGCCGTGAGGATCGCGATGTCTTCGAGCATCGCCTTGCGGCGATCGCCGAAACCAGGCGCCTTGACCGCAGCCACCTTCAGACCGCCGCGCAGTTTGTTGACGACCAGGGTCGCCAGCGCTTCGCCTTCGATGTCCTCAGCGATGATGAGGAGCGGCTTGCCAGCCTGCACGACCGCCTCGAGGACGGGCAGCATCGGCTGCAGCGAGGAGAGTTTCTTCTCGTGGATGAGGATGTAGGGATCCTCGAGCTCGGCCAGCATTTTCTCGGCGTTGGTGACAAAGTAGGGCGAGAGATAGCCGCGGTCGAACTGCATGCCCTCGACGACGTCGAGCTCGGTCTCGGCGGTCTTGGCCTCTTCGACCGTGATGACGCCCTCGTTGCCGACCTTCTTCATCGCGTCGGCGATCATCTTGCCGATCGACTTATCGCCGTTCGAAGCGATGGTGCCGATCTGCGCGATCTCTTCCGACGACTGCACCTTCTTGGCGCGCTTTTCGATGTCCTTGACGACCGCCGTTGTTGCAATGTCGATGCCGCGCTTGAGATCCATCGGGTTCATGCCGGCGGCGACGAGCTTGAGGCCTTCCTTCATGATCGAGGCGGCGAGCACGGTCGCAGTGGTGGTGCCGTCGCCGGCAAGATCATTGGTCTTCGAGGCGACTTCGCGCACCATCTGCGCGCCCATGTTCTCGAACTTGTCGGAAAGCTCGATTTCCTTGGCGACGGTCACGCCATCCTTGGTGATGCGCGGCGCGCCGTAGGACTTGTCGAGGATCACGTTGCGGCCCTTCGGGCCCAGCGTCACCTTGACGGCGTTATTGAGGATATCGACGCCGCGCAGCATGCGGTCGCGCGCGTCGGAAGAGAAACGTACATCTTTGGCTGCCATTGGGTTTGATTCCTTCAATTCTTGAAAAATGGATTTGGTTTTAGGCGGCCTTCTTGGAGGTCGTCTTCGGCGCAGCCGCGCCTTCGATCACGCCCATGACGTCGGTCTCCTTCATGATGAGGAGTTCCTCGCCGTCGATCTTCACTTCCGTGCCCGACCACTTGCCGAACAGGATGCGCTCACCGGGCTTGAGCTCGGTCGGCGTGATCTTGCCATTCTCGTCGCGGCCGCCGGGTCCCACAGCCACGACCTCGCCTTCCTGCGGCTTCTCCTTGACGGTATCGGGAATGATGATCCCGCCCTTCGTCTTTGCGTCAGCCTCGATGCGGCGAACGACGATGCGGTCGTGTAAAGGTCGAAATTTCATGGGGCGTTTCCTTCAGTCGAGCTGCGGCGCCGGCCCGGGATCATGCCCTAGCTCCTGACGGCAGTTTGTCGACGGCGCTTACATAGCGATGGTTGGCACTCATTGCAAGAGAGTGCTAACGGGGCGGCCGACGGCTTTATCGCGCGAGTGCTCTAAGGGATGATGTGTTCGACCGCGACGCCATCGCGAACCTGGCGGAGCGAGGGCGTGGCGGTCCAGGGATGAAGTGCTGCGGCGGTGGCTCTGGATCGCCGCGTCCATAGCCCATCGAAAGACGGGCGTCTTCCCACGCCCTATGGCTCCTCGCGCTGACGAGTCCATCCTTTGCTCAGGCTGGGTTCCGCTTGCAAACGGAACCCAGCCTACGGTCGTGCCTCTCATAGATGCCCGTGAAAGCGGGCATCTATGAGGCTGTGGACTGACCCCCTCGTCGCTCGAAAGCGCCGCCGGGCGGCGCCAACAAGCCCGCTTCGGACCTCAATAGCGGTAGTGATCCGGCTTGAACGGCCCCGTCTGCGCGACGCCCAGATATTTCGACTGTTCCGGCGTCATCTTGGTCAGCTTGACGCCGATCTTCGCCAGATGCAGCGAGGCGACCTTCTCGTCGAGGTGCTTGGGCAGGGTGTAAACCTGCTTCTTGTACTCGGTGGGCTTGGTGAAGAGCTCGATCTGAGCCAGCGTCTGATTGGTGAACGAGGCCGACATCACGAAGGACGGATGACCGGTGGCGTTGCCGAGATTGACCAGGCGTCCTTCCGACAGAAGGATGATCCTCTTGCCGTCGGGGAACTCGATCTCATCGACCTGCGGCTTGACGTTGCTCCACTTGTAATTGCGAAGCGAGCCAACCTGGATCTCCGAGTCGAAGTGGCCGATGTTGCAGACGATGGCGCGGTCGTGCATCGCACGCATGTGGTCGAGGGTGATGACGTCGACGTTGCCGGTGGCGGTGACGAAAATGTCGGCGCGCGGGGCGGCGTCGTCCATCGTCGTGACTTCGTAGCCCTCCATCGCCGCCTGAAGCGCGCAGATCGGATCGACTTCGGAAACCATCACCCGGCAGCCGGCGTTGCGTAAGGATGCGGCAGAGCCTTTGCCGACGTCGCCAAAGCCCGCAACCATCGCCACTTTGCCCGCCATCATGACGTCCGTGCCACGGCGGACGCCGTCGACCAGCGACTCGCGGCAGCCGTAGAGATTGTCGAACTTCGACTTGGTCACACTGTCGTTGACGTTGATCGCGG
Organism: Roseiarcus sp.; assembly: GCA_036510135.1. Taxonomy (GTDB): domain Bacteria; phylum Pseudomonadota; class Alphaproteobacteria; order Rhizobiales; family Beijerinckiaceae; genus Roseiarcus. The sequence continues at coordinate 4,759 of DATCEJ010000696.1, forward strand.
GCCAAAGAAGCTTGCCTTCCTTGGCCATAATATAAAGGCGATGGACGCCGGTCGTCGTCTCTTCGGTGACGCCGCGGATCGACGTGGCGTTCTTGCCGTACCAGCCGGGATGGCTTTTCAGCCGCGCCTTGATGGCGGCGTAGAGCACCTCCTCTTCTTCGTTCGAGGCGGTGTCGAGGAACTTCGTGTCGCCTTTCTCGGCGCGCTGACCAAGATGGATCAGCATGGTGGCGTCGCCGCCGTCGTCGAGGATCATGTTCGGCGCGCCGCCGTCGGACCATTCGAAGATGCGGTGGGTATAGTCCCAATAGTCCTTGAGGCCCTCGCCCTTGATCGCGAAGACGGGCGTTCCGGTCGCGGCGATCGCAGCGGCGGCATGGTCCTGAGTCGAGTAGATGTTGCACGACGCCCAGCGGACGTCGGCGCCCAGCGCCTTCAACGTCTCGATCAGGACGGCGGTCTGGATCGTCATGTGCAAGGAGCCGGCGATGCGGGCGCCCTTGAGCGGCTGGCTCGCCGCATATTCGGCCCGCGTGGCCATCAGGCCCGGCATTTCGGTTTCGGCGATCGCGATCTCCTTGCGGCCATAATCCGCAAGCTTGATGTCGGCGATGGCATAATCGTGAGCCTTGCTCACGAGCGTCGTGGCGGTCTTGGTCATGGGCGGCGAAAGTCCTTTTTTCCTAACACGGGTCTCTTATCAGGGAGGCCGGAAACGTGCAATAAACATATAAGCAAATCTTTATATCAATTTTTAGGTCCATTGTCCTTTCTGGCGACGTGGTTATTTGCTTAATTCACATGTGCTATACGAGAGTGATGGATTTTGCTCTCAATATAAGGCCGCGGAGGCTGGCGGGAAAACGGCGCGATTCTTGCATTAGACAGCCGTTGAGAACGTGCTATGAGACGCCCGCTATAACAAAAGGAACCGCCCGGCGCGAATGCGGCTGGGACGGGGTGCGGTAAGGGGCTGACGGTAAGTATGGCGCTCTCGGCCAAGTTGGTCATGCGGCAAAGTCAGGCCATGGTCCTGACGCCGCAGCTTCTGCAGGCGATCAAGCTGCTGCAGATGCCGAATCTCGAACTCACCCAGTTCATCGAGAACGAATTGGCGAGCAATCCGCTGCTTGAGCGAGCGGAGGAGCGCGAGGAGCCGAGCCTGGAGCAGGTCGAGCGCGAAGGCGAGGGCTTTGCCGAAGCGGCGCCGGAACCGGGCGATTGGGCGCGCGAAGCGTTGGAAACAGACGCGGGCCACCTTGCCGCCAATCTTGGCACTGAGGTCGAGAACACCTTCGATGGAGATCGCACCGCGCCGGCGATCCAGTCGGCGCCGGCTGAGGGCTTGAGCGCGAACGCCTGGACGGGAGTCGGCGCCGGACACGAGGCTGGCGACGCCCCGGACTTCGAAGCTTATGTCGCGGAAACCGTGTCGCTTCGCGACCACCTTGAGCGTCAGGCCGCGATCCTGCTGCCCGATCCAGCCGAGCGCATCATCGGCGCCGCGCTGGTCGATGGGCTGGACGAGGCCGGATATTTCGTCGGCTCGATTGCCGAAATCGCCGAGCGCCTCGGCGCCGACGTCGAACTTGTCGAGCGCGTGCTCGTGCGCATGCAGACCCTGGAGCCAACGGGCGTGTTTGCGCGCTCGCTCGCCGAATGCCTGACCCTTCAGTTCAGGGAGCGCGACCGCTTCGATCCGGCGATGCAGGCCTTGCTCGAGAATCTGCCGGCGCTCGCCAGACGGGACTTTCCGCTGCTCCGCCGCCTGTGCGGGGTCGACGACGAGGATCTGCGCGACATGCTGGCGGAGATCCGGCGCCTCGAGCCGAAGCCCGGGCGCGCCTTTGGCGATCCGCCAGCGGCGCCGGCAATCCCCGACGTCCATGTCACCGCGGCGCGGGATTTCGGCTGGCGGGTCGAGCTCAACACCCGGGCGTTGCCGCGCGTGCTCGTCAACGAGGTCTATGCGGCCGAGATCCGACGTGGCGCGAAGCGGGACGAGGATCGCCAATACGTCTCCACCCACCTGCAGTCGGCCAACTGGCTGACCAAGAGCCTCGAACAGCGCGCGCGCACCATTCTCAACGTGGCGAGCGAGATCGTGCGGCGGCAGGATACTTTCCTTCTCGAGGGGGTCTCGGGCTTAAGGCCGCTCAACCTGAAAATGATCGGCGAAGCGATCGGCGTGCACGAATCGACGGTGTCGCGCGCCACCGCGCATAAGTTCATTCAGACGCCGCGCGGCCTGTTCGAGATGAAATACTTCTTCACCGCGGCGATCGCATCGAGCGAACCGGGACATGCCCATTCGGCCGAATCGGTGCGCCAGCGCATCCGGCAGATGATCAAGGACGAAAACCCGGACGACGTGTTGTCCGACGACGTGATCGTCGAACGCCTTCGCAAGGCGGATGTCATTGTCGCGCGGCGCACGGTCGCTAAATATCGCGACAGCCTGAGAATCCCTTCGTCCGTCGAAAGGCGCAAAATAAAGATGGCGACGGCGCCCACGCGCGTTCGGCGCCACAATTCCCTTTCGGTCGAAGCATAATAGCGATTTTAGTATAGATATGAACACTTTATCACGACGATTGACATGCGCCGGGCAGGCTCCTAACCCTAGCGCCGGCTCGGCCCGTGGGGCGAGCCGAAACGGAAGGGGCGGGCAGGAATGCGCTGGGGGCGGCGGAGGAGCGGGGGGCCATAGGCTCCTGCGCCTGAGTGGTAAGGCTAGCGGTCGATGACCTTGAGGGTATCCGGTAAGAACCTCGACATCGGGGAAGCTTTGCGTCAGCACGTCCTGGAAAAAGTCGAGGCGACGGTCGCTCGATACTTCAGCGGTTCCGTCGGTGGCCACGTGGTGATGACGCGCGAAGGCTCCGGCTATCGTTCCGACTGCACCTTGCGTTTGAGCTCGGGGATCAGCCTGCACGCCGAGGGCCGCGCGCAGGAACCCTACCGTTGCTTCGACCAGGCCGCCGACAAGATTGAAACCCGCTTGCGACGGTACAAGACCAGGCTGAAGGGGCATGCCAGCGCTTCAGCGGCGCATGCGCGGGGCAAGGTTGCCAACTATCTTATCGAATCGCCGTCCGAGGAATTGGAAGAGCCCTCCGGAGGATTTGATCCCGTCGTCGTGGCGGAAGGAACAGAAGATCTCAAATCCCTTTCAGTCGCCTCGGCCATCGCCGAACTCGATCTCGCTGGCGCTCCGGTCATTGTCTTCCAGCATGCCGGCAGCGGCCGGGTGAATGTTGTCTACCGTCGCCGCGACGGCGCGATCGGCTGGATCGATCCCCAGGCCCCTCGCGAACCGCCGCGCACTGCTTAATCGGGACGAATATGGCGTTATCGCAACTCCTTCAGCCGGACGCTGTGCTGGCCGCTCTGAGAGTGAACGGCAAGAAGCAGGCGCTGCAGGAGATGAGCGAGCGCGCGGCGCTGGTCTCAGGCCTGCCGGCGCGCGAAATCTTCGACGCGATCTTGCAACGCGAGCGGCTCGGCTCGACCGGGGTTGGCGACGGCGTCGCCATTCCGCATGGCAAGCTCGCCAAATGCCAACAGATTTTCGGCGTCTTCTCGCGGCTCGAGCGCGCGATCGATTTCGAAGCCCCGGACGCTCTCCCCGTCGATCTCATTTTCATGCTGATCGCCCCGGAAGCGGCGGGAGCAGACCACCTCAAGGCGCTGGCGATGAGCGCCCGCCTGCTGCGTAACGGCGGGGTCGCGCCCCAATTGCGCGCGACGAAGGATCCAGCGGCGCTTTACGCCCTTCTGACCATGGCGCCGACCTCGAATGCGGCCTGATCGGCCGGGAGCCTACGCCCCATGAAAGCGCGCGTGATCGTGACACTGAAATCGAGCGTCCTGGATCCGCAGGGCAAGGCGATCGAGGGCGCGCTCAAAGGACTGGCCGTCGACGGCCTGACAAGCGTGCGTCAAGGCAAGGTCTTCGACATCGAGCTCGACGGCGACGACCACGCAAATGCGCGCAGGAAGCTCGGCGAAGCTTGCGAGCGCCTGCTCGCGAACACGATTGTCGAGAACTACACCATCGAGATCGCGTGAGCGCATGCGCGCGGCGATCATCATCTTTCCCGGAGTTAATCGCGAAGGCGACGTAGCGCGCGCGCTCCGGCAGGCGACAGGCGCCGAGCCCGCGATCGTCTGGCATGCCGAACACGAATTGCCACCGGGCCTGGATCTGGTCGTACTGCCCGGCGGATTCTCCTACGGAGACTATCTGCGCTGCGGCGCGATCGCCGCTCGCGCGCCGATTATGCGGGCGGTCGGCGACCATGCAGCCCGCGGCGGACTGGTTCTGGGCGTGTGCAACGGCTTCCAGATCCTGTGCGAGGCCGGTCTTTTGCCGGGCGTTTTGATGCGCAACGCGCAGTTGCGCTTCGTCTGCAAGATGCAGCATGTCCGGGTCGAGAACGCGCAAACGCCATTCACGCGTCGTTACGC
>DATCEJ010000697.1:0-2566 GCA_036510135.1 Roseiarcus sp.
GCCAACGGCCCGGCCGCAGGCGCCGTGCAGCCAGACAGCGGCGGAAGCGGCTTCGAACGCCGGCATCGCCTGGGCCGTAAGCCCCGTGACGAGGCCGGCCAGCACGTCGCCTGAGCCGGCAGTCGCGAGCCAGGGCGGCAGGTCCCAGCCGATGGTCGCGCGGCCGTCGGGCGCGGCGACCACCGTGTCGGCGCCCTTGATCAGGACCACGGCGCCCATGAGGCGCGCCGCCGCGCGGGCCCGGGTGAGCTTGTCGTCGTCGAGCCGGACGCCGGGCGCGCGCTCGAACAGTTTGGCGAACTCGCCCTCGTGCGGGGTCATGACGGCCTCGTGACCGCCGCGCTTGATCAGCGCCGCGAGCCGCTGGGCGTCGCCGGCGAAGCTCGTCAGCGCATCGGCGTCGAGCACGATCGTCCGCTGCCTGGCTGGCCGGGTGAGCGCCGCCGCGACCAGCTTGCGCAAGGTCGGCCCAACCCCCGCCCCGGGGCCGAGCGCGATGGCGCTGCGCCGCTCGTCGGCCAGCAGCGCCTCGAATTCCCTTGCATTTGCGAAGGGCGCGACCATCACCGCGGTCAAATGCGCCGCGTTCACCGAGACCGCGTCGGGCGGGCTCGCCACCGCGACAATGCCGGCGCCGACGCGCAGAGCCGCGCGGGCGGCGAGCCGGGCCGCGCCCGTATGGTGACCCGAGCCCGACAAGATGAGCGCCGCGCCACGGTCATACTTGTGGCTCCCGGCGTTGGGGCGCGGCAGCGCCTCGCCCCAGAAGGCCGGCGCATTGACGAAGGTTTTCGGCGCGATGGGGCCAAGCGCGGAAACGGGAATACCGATGTCGGCGAGGCGGATTGCTCCCGCGGCCGTGCGGCCCGGCTCCAGGAGATGGCCGGGCTTCAGCCGGAAGAAGGTCACGCTCGCGCTCGCTTCGACGGCGGCGCCGCGAATCTTGCCGGTTTCCCCGTCGATTCCGGAAGGAACGTCGACCGCGAGCACGCGGCCCCCAGCGCGCTTGAAGGCGTTGATCCGCTCGATGATCGCCTTCCCTTCGCCATCGACGTCGCGCGTAAGCCCCGCGCCGAACAGGGCGTCGATCACGCAATCGGCTTGGGCAAAGTCGAGTGCGGCGGTATCGAGGATTGGGCCTTGATAGCGTGAGGCGGCGAGCGCGGCATCGCCTTTCATGGCGTCGCGGCGGCCGAGCAAGCCGAGTTCGACCGCATAACCGCGCTGATGGAGCAGCCGGCCGGCAACGAAGCCGTCGCCGCCATTGCCGCCCGGACCGCAGAGCACGGCGATCCGGCCGCGCGACTTCGCAAGCCGCGCCGCCTCGTCGGCGACCGCGAGCCCTGCCCGCTCCATGAGCTGAATGCCCGGCGTCCCGGCCGAAATCGCCAAGCGGTCGACTTTGCTCATTTCGGCCGGCGTCAGGAGTTCGGGAAGCGCCAAGGGGTCAGGCATGAGGCGAAGGTGCGCGTCGCTCGCGCGCGGCGCAAGAGGGCCAAAAACGCCCTTCCCATCGCGCCGTATTCTGCTATATCGCGCCTCACGCTGATCCCCGATAGCTCAGCTGGTAGAGCATTCGACTGTTAATCGAATGGTCGCAGGTTCGAGTCCTGCTCGGGGAGCCAGTTTTTTCAATCGCTTAGAGACCGAAACTTCGACGATTTTAGCAGGAGCCTGTTCATCGGGACAACGTTTGGGACAACGGTCTCAACAATTCGTGGTCTATGCATCCCGGCCCCTCCCAACCCTCGCACCGCCGGATGGTCACGTCGCTGCTGTAGCCTCTCCGGACCGTGAAGCTACGCCGTCCTATTTTCGGTCGTTCGATGCGGGGTGACAATCTGTAACAAATAGTGAACATGGACTCGCTGGATCTCCGGTCTCTAGCTATGGCTTTTATAGTCGCCACAGATAAGATGATGGCAATTGTGTGGCGGCCATCATAGACAGGCCCGCCGGTTCCAGTACCCAATCTGACGCTCCTGAGGGCGCTCAAATGTTCGTTTACGAAGATAACTTCGGCTTCTGGGACATTGGCGGCCCAGAGGAGCAGGTATTCTTTGACCACGTGCAGCTGCAAAGCGTATTGATCACTTGCGAACGTTGCGAACGTCCGGTCCGGCTCATTCCGCCCAAGGTCCTCTGCGCTTCTTGTTTCTCCGCGCTCGAATATGGCGCGCCAGTCTCGATGAGAGAATATGGCAGTCAGGAACCGCTTTTGGACTCTGCTCGCCAGGCGTAAGGAGCGCTTTCCAAGCTCTGCGTGTGGCGAGCCGCTCCGCGCGCCGAATCGACTTTGGCGCGGACTGGCTTAGCGCCTCTTCAACGACGGCTGCATTCGCGCATCGCCTACACCACAATTATGGTGATTGAATCCCACTGATGGTCGGAGCAATTCTCCACCTATATTAGGTAGCGTGACAGGCTGCCATTCCTAGGAGGTAGGACAATGAACTTATTGTCGCGACGGAGCGTTCTTGCTATCGCCGCCGTAGTCGATGTCGCGTTGCATTCGCGCTCGGCGCCGGTCGCGGCCAAAGGTTTGGCAGCGCGTCACAAACTGCCT
>DATCEJ010000698.1:0-9138 GCA_036510135.1 Roseiarcus sp.
CTACCGCTGCGCTACATGAGGGCTTTTTTAGATGCCCTACCGCTGCGCTGCTTGAGGGCTTTTTTAGATGCCCTATCGCTTCGCTGCTTGAGGGCGTTTCAGCTCGAATAATACATATCGAACTCGACCGGGTGCGGGGTCATCTCGAAGCGCAGCACTTCGGTCATTTTCAGTTCGATATAGCTGTCGATGAAATCGTCGTCGAAGACGCCGCCGGCCTTCAGGAAGGCGCGGTCCTTGTCGAGATTCATCAGCGCTTCGCGCAGCGACCCGCACACCGTCGGGATCTGCTTGAGTTCCGCCGGCGGCAGATCGTAAAGATCCTTGTCCATCGGCTGGCCCGGATCGATCTTGTTCAAAATCCCGTCGAGGCCCGCCATCAGCAACGCCGAGAAGGCGAGATAGGGATTGGCCATCGGATCGGGGAAGCGAACCTCGACGCGTTTGGCCTTGGGGTTGGAGGTCCATGGGATTCGGCAGGAGGCCGAGCGGTTGCGCGCCGAATAGGCGAGCAGCACGGGCGCCTCATAACCGGGAACCAGCCGCTTGTAGCTGTTGGTCGACGGGTTGGTGAAGCCGTTGAGCGCCTTGGCGTGCTTGATGATTCCGCCAATATAATAGAGGCACTCCTGGCTGAGGTCGGAATATTTGTTGCCGGCCATGATCGGTTTGCCGCCCTTCCAGATCGACTGGTGGACGTGCATGCCGGAACCGTTGTCGCCAAAGATCGGCTTCGGCATGAAGGTCGCGGTCTTGCCGTAGCTCTGAGCGACCATGTGGATGCAGTATTTATAGACCTGCATGTGGTCCGCCATGGTCGTCAACGGGCCGAACTTGAGGCCGAGTTCGTGCTGGGCGGAGGCCACCTCGTGGTGGTGCTTCTCGACCACCGCGCCCATCTGCGCCATCGCCGCGAGCATCTCGCCGCGCATGTCCTGCGCTGAATCCTGCGGCGGAACCGGGAAATAGCCGCCCTTGGTCCGGATGCGGTGGCCGAGGTTGCCGCCCTCATAAGCGGTGTCGGAATTGGTCGGCAATTCGATCGAGTCGATCTGGAAGCCGGAATTGTAGGGCTGGGACGAAAATCGCACATCGTCGAACACGAAGAACTCGGCTTCCGGGCCGACAAACACGGTGTCGCCGATGCCGGTTGACTTGAGATAGGCCTCGGCCTTCTTGGCGATGCCGCGCGGATCGCGATTGTAGGGCTGGCCGCTCGCCGGATCCAGAATGTCGCAGTTTATGACCATCGTCGAGGCGGCGAAGAACGGGTCCATGCAGGCGGAGGTCGGGTCCGGCATGAGCGTCATGTCGGATTCGTTGATCGCCCGCCAGCCGGCGATCGACGAGCCGTCAAACATGAGCCCGTCGGCGAAAGCGTCCTCGTCGATCAGCGTCTGATCGAAGGTGACGTGCTGCCACTTGCCCCGCGGATCGGTGAAGCGGAGGTCGACATATTTGACGTCATTGTCCTTGATCGCCTTCAGGACATCCTTGGCGGTCTTCATCGTTTGCCCTTCCTTGATGATTAACTTCTGCTTCGCCCGCCGAAGATGGCCGGGCGCCCTCGTCAGCCTGAAACGCCTTTAGACCGCATCGGCGCCGGTCTCTCCGGTGCGGATGCGAATGGCTTCCTCGATATGCGATACAAATATCTTGCCATCGCCGATCCGGCCCGTTTGCGCCGCAGTGCGGATCGCTTCGATCGCCGGGCGGAGATTTTCATCCGAAACGACGACCTCGATCTTCACCTTGGGCAGAAAGTCGACGACGTACTCGGCGCCCCGATAGAGCTCAGTATGGCCCTTTTGCCGGCCGAAGCCTTTCGCCTCGAGGACGGTGATGCCCTGGATTCCCGCCTCCTGCAGCGCCTCCTTGACCTCGTCGAGCTTGAACGGCTTGATGATCGCCTCGATCTTCTTCATGGGCCGCGAAACTCCTTGTCCCCGCAGGTCGGGCGCCGCCGATCCGATGCTTTTTTGGCGGCGCGGCAGGGGGGAGCGCGGCCTCAGGGGTCCATAGCATCGGCGCGGTCATCGCGCTACCGGCGCCCGCTATGAGGTCAGAACGGCCGCTATATAGTCAGGCCGGCGCCTCTCGGATGGGCGCCTTGTCCAATAATCGGGCGGCCGATCAGACCGTCGGTCCCCATTCGCCCGAGCCGAAGATGCGCCATGACGTGAGCCCCGCCTTGGCAACGACAATTCGGCCGGACTTGGCCATGGCGACCAGATGGGAGAACACCATCGGATGGCGCCAGGACATCGGCTTCCCGGGCGCGCAAACAGCGCGGTATTCATCGCTGTCGGCGTCTTCCATAAGGATTGTGCCGACCAGGTCGGGACGCAATCGCCCCGACAGATCGCGCCGCGTCAGCCACTCGCACTCGAAGTCGCGACAGACTTCCGGGCGCTCGGCGTAGATGCCGCAGCCGCCGCCAGGGCGGCAATTGACACATAGCGGCCCGGCTGGCTTCTTGAAATAATCAATCTCCAGCACCGCGCAGCACATTGTGCATGCCCCGCAGGATTTTCCGAACGCCGCCGTCATCCCGCCCTCGCGCCGCCGCCAGTTCGGTGATTATGGCGACTCGCATCGTGCCTATCATTATTCCAGACCCAGCGAGAGGGGTGATTGTGAAAGCCAGCGCATTTCAACAATTGCCGCTCGGACGCCGCTGGAACCTATGGCGCCGCCCCGCGTTATTTGGGCGGCTCTCAAAGGAGGCTGTCATGGATAAAGAACATATCAAAGGCGCCGCGGACAAGGCTAAAGGCGCCATGAAGGACGCCGCGGGTAAGATGGTGGACGACAAGGGATTGCAGGCCGAAGGGAAGATGGACAAGGCGAAGGGCAATGCCCGGGAAGCCCTTGGCGACGCCAAGGATGCCGTTCGGCACGCCAACGACAAGTAGTCGGATTTATGAACTTCATGCATGAGGGCGGCCTTTGGCCGCCCTCTTTGCGTAATAAGGACGACGCCAAACCTGGCGTCGTCCTTTTTTCGGAAGCTAAATCGCCGCGGCGAGGCGCTTCTGCGAGGTCCGGTAGCCGGCAATTCCGAGCCCCACGAAGCCAATCAGCGTCAGCGCCCAAGTTGACGCTTCGGGAACCGCCGTCAGCGTGAATGTCCCGACGCCAAATCCGCCTGGCGATGAAGTCAGCTCCCCGTAGGCGTTGCCGGTCGGGGGCGTTCCCTGCCCGAAGAAACTGAAAATATTGACACTTTGGCCAGCGGCGGTTTCAAAGGAGACGCCAGTCGTGCTGACAAACGCGAAACCGTCGGTGAAGAGCTCATTGTCGGCGCCCTCGAACGTGGTCTTGCCTGTGATCTCGCTGCCGTCGACGGTTCCAGTGATGGTGTCGATGGCCCACACGCCCGCGTTCGCTGTCGGCGACGCATCGATCGTACCGCTGCCGGGAAAGGGAACGCCGCCGAGGGCGGGAGCAGGGCCGGTCAGCGCCCAGTCGAAGACTTTAGCGCTAGCCGGTTCGAGCGCGGCGCCGAGTGGCAGAGGACCGGCAATCATCATGGCGGCAAATGTCGTGGCAAACTTCATCGATTGTAGCCCCGTTGTAAAAACCGGATCCGCCCGACTAGGCTGCGATCCTTCAGCGGGTCAGTAGAGGCGCCTTACATGTCGTCTAAATGACCGAGCGCGGTATGCGTTTACGGCGCGGGCCAGCCCGATTGAGGCCATGATAGCCGCCATCCTCTAATCAGCTTAAGTAGCTACCGGGCGGAAAACTGGCGGTTGGCGAATGCCGTTGACTGCCAACCGCCCCCACGGGAACCCTGCTCAATGAAAGCCCTCGTCAAGGAAAAGCCGGAGCCGGGCCTGTGGCTCGAGGAGCAGCCGGTCCCGGAGATCGGCCCGGATGACGTGCTGGTCAAGGTGCACAAGACCGGCATCTGCGGCACCGACATCCATATCTTCAATTGGGACGAGTGGGCGCAGAAGACGATTCCGACACCGATGACGGTCGGCCACGAATATTCGGGCGAGATCGCCGAGCTCGGCGCAAATGTGCGACGCCTCAAGGTCGGCCAGCGCGTGTCAGGCGAGGGCCATGTGATCGGCATGAAGAGCCGGGCGTCTCGCGGCGGGCGCTATCATCTCGATCCTGAGACGCGCGGCATCGGCGTCAACATCCCGGGCGCCTTCGCCGAATATGTGCGGGTGCCGGCGTTCAACATCGTGCCCCTGCCCGACGACGTCGATGACGAGCTTGGCGCGATCCTCGATCCGCTCGGCAACGCGGTCCATACGGCGCTCGCCTTCGATCTTGTGGGCGAGGACGTGCTCATCACCGGGGCGGGGCCGATCGGAATCATGGCTGGCGCCGTCGCGCGCCACATCGGCGCGCGGCATGTCGTGATCACAGACATCAACCCGAAGCGGCTCAAGCTCGCGGAAGAGGTCGCCGACGTCGTTGCGGTCGATGTGTCGAAAGCCGACCTCAAGGAGACGATGAGCCGGCTCAAGATGAAAGAGGGCTTCGATGTCGCGCTCGAAATGAGCGGCGCGCCGGGGGCGTTCGATCAGCTGTTCGACGCGATCCTCACCGGCGGCAGGGTCGCCCTGCTCGGCCTGCCGGCGAAGCCCGCGCTGGTCGACTGGAACAAGATCATCTTCAAGCAGCTCACCATCAAAGGCATCTATGGGCGCGAGATGTTCGAGACCTGGCACAAGATGATCGCGATGCTGGAAAGCGGGCTCGACGTGCGCAAGGTCATCACCCACCGCCTGCCAGCAGCGCAATTCCTGGAAGGCTTCGAGATCATGCGCCGGGGCGAGAGCGGCAAGATCGTGCTGGACTGGGCTGGCGCCTAGAGGGTTAGGCCAATCCCGAACTAACGAGTCGGTTTTGAGCGATTCCAGGGGCTTGCGGCGCGATTTGCGAGTCGTTCCGGTCCGGTCCCACAATCGCCTGCGCGCTGGAGGCCGCAAGGCACGGGGCTTGACTAACTCAGAGTACTCTGTATTGCGGAGTTATCTGCTGAGGCGTGCGCGTGTCCCTCTCGTCTCTCTATGACGTTGCACTCGGGCTGCTTGCGCTAGTCGGCGTAGCGGCGATCGCAACGGTGCTCATGCCGGCTTGGCCGGTGCGGCCGCCGCCGCCGCCCGCATCGATCCATTCCGGCGCAAGAGAGATCGATGAAACAGGGGCGCCCGATCTCAGTCGCCACCAGGCTCGGGATGGGACGTGGCTAGCAGGATATGTCTGGTCAGGCGCGGCGTTTCCCCTGTGGCTCGCCGCGGTCTCGGGCGGGGGATACATTCTGTGCGGCCTCTGGATGCGGCGGGCCTGAGCGATGGACGGTCCCGACGAGGTCGTCCACCAGCCGGTCCGGCTGCGCCTCATGGCGGCGCTCACCGCCTGCAACCCGAGCGACGAGGGTCTCGACTTCACTCACCTCAAGAAACTGACCGGCACGACCGACGGTAACCTCGGCGCGCATCTCGATCATCTGGCGCGCGCGGGCTACATCGAAGTGAGCAAGGCCTTCGTCGGCCGAAGGCCTCGCACCACGGTCAAAGCAAGTGCACAAGGGCGGGCGGCGTTCGCTCGCCATGTGGCCTTCCTGAAGTCGATTATTGAAGGCGTCTGAGGGCTTCGCTGCCGCGCGTCTATTGCAGCGAGCTCATGTTTGCGGCTCATTCTTCCGCGACCGCTGCCTTTCGCCGGGCCTCGGTGCAGGTCGCAATGTCTGGGCCGTGGGCCGCGTTTTTTAGCGCGCCTTCTACAATGCTCCGATGAAAGCCTCGAACTCGCCGTCCACGATCGGCACAAGATGCTTGTCCTCCGGGAAGGCGCCCTTCTCAACATCGACCCGGAACTCCTTAAAGGCTGCGATGCGCTCGCGCTGCAAGCGGTCATATTCAGCCCGAAAGTTGCGGTAGACTTTGGCGTGACGCGGCTGATGGCCGCGCGAATAACCAAGCACGTCCTCGGCGAACAGATATTGCGCATCGCAGCCTGAGCCTGCGCCCATCGACATGAGAACGAGCGACGTGCGCTTCGCAATCTCGCTCGCGACGCGCGCCGGCACGACCTCGATCTCGGCCGCAACCGCCCCTGCGGCTTCGAGCTGTTTGACGTGGCGATAGACCTGCATCGCTTCGACTGCGGTCTTGCCCACTGCCCTGAATCCGCCGCTCCATGTCGCCCGCGCCGGGATGAGCCCGACATGGCCCACGACCGGGATCCCTTCGGCCGCGAGCTTCGTGATCGTGTCGAGACTGCCGGCGCAATAGAACGCGTCCCCGCCGATCATGATGTTTTTGTGCGCAGCGCGCAGATAGTCCTCATAGGTGCAGTGCTGGCCGTAGATGAGCCCGACCTGCACGAAACAGTCTCCCGCCGCCTCGCGCATTGAAGGCGACCACAGGTGCTCCACGATCGACAGGATATCAATCCCGGCGGCAGACGCGGCGGCCGCTTCTTCCGGGGTCTCGACGAACAGCATCGTCAACTGCCGCTTGCCCTTGAGCTTGCGCAAATCGTGAACCGTCAGCCGAGCGTGTTTCGTCAGAGCCATCCTATTCCCTCCATCTGCCCAGTTCGATCGTGCGTAGGTGTCGTGAAGCGCAAACGCCACGCGCACAAGGCGTTACTCGAAGGCGTCCGGCCAGCGACGCGCGCCGTGGAAGACAGCCAGAATTTCCACGTCATCGCCAAGCGCGCGATAAGGAACGAGGTAGGGCGTCCCGCTTACGACGAGCTCCCGCGTCCCGGTCAATCGGCCCGGCCTCCCGAGGTTCGGATGATCGCGCAATGCATCGACGGAAGCTACGACGCCGACCACGATTCGTTTGGCGGCGGCTGGATTGTCGCGCGCGATGAAATCTCCAATCCCCTCAAGATCCGCGAGCGCGGGGCGGGTCCACCGGATCATCAACCCTTCGCCGAATATTTCCCGGCCACGCGCGCAACATCGTCGTCGCCGGCGAAGTCGCCGCGATCAGCGGCGGCTATTCCCGCCTCGATCTTGCCGATCTGCCAGGCGTTCAGAGCGACATAGTCCTCGATCGCCTTAGTCGCGACCCAGCTGCGCGAGCGCTCGGTCTTCTCGGCAAGCTGGTCCAGCGCGTCGAGAGTCGCTTCGTCCAGCCTTAATGTGAAAGCTGCTGTCACGGCCGCAATCCGGGTTCGGTTGAGTTCTCTATGAACCTAAGTGAACCTCGATGACCGCGCAAGCTCTGTTTGCGGCTGCAAGCAGCCTGGACCCCTGCCTCACCGCCTCGGATAGCGCTCGCTTAACAACTCGAACAAAGCCCGCGCCGCCTGGATCTCGCCGCCGGCGGGCGCATGGGCGCGCGGCTTCGGATTCCACGCGTAGACGTCGAAATGCGCCCAGGATCTGGCCTTCTCAACGAACCGCCGAAGAAACAGCGCGGCGGTGATCGAGCCAGCCATCCCAGCCCCTGAGCCCGAATTGCTAATGTCGGCGACGGACCCCTCGATCATTGCGTCGTAGGGGCGCCAGAGCGGCATGCGCCAGAGCGGATCGCGCACGCGCGCGGAATGGCCGGCGATCGAGCCCGCAAGCGCGTCATCGTCAGTGTAGAAAGGCGGAAGGTCTGGGCCGAGCGCGACCCGCGCCGCGCCGGTCAACGTGGCGAAGTCGAACATCAGCTCCGGCGCGTCGTCATCCGCAAGCGCGAGCGCGTCGGCCAGGATCATCCGCCCTTCTGCGTCGGTGTTGCCGATTTCGACCGAGATGCCCTTGCGGCTGACGATCACATCGCCCGGGCGCATCGCCGATGCCGAGATCGCATTCTCGACGATCGGAATCAGCGTCCTCAGGCGAAGATCAAGCCCCGCCTCCATGATCATCCGCGCCAGCGTCAGCGCGGTCGCCGCCCCGCCCATGTCCTTTTTCATCAGTTCCATGCCGGACGCCGGCTTGATGTCGAGGCCGCCGGTGTCGAAGGTGACCCCTTTGCCGATGATCGACACTTTCGGCGCGTCCTCGCGCCCCCAGGAAAAGTCGACGAGCCGGGGCTCTTCGGCGCCCGCGCGTCCGACCGCGTGGATGAGGGGAAAATTGCCGCTTATGAGTTCCGCGCCGCGCACCATGGTGACGCTGGCGTCAAAATGCTCCGCGAGCTTGACCGCTTCCTGTTCAAGCGCGTTTGGGCTGAGGACATTGGCGGGCGCGTTGACGAGATCGCGTCCATACGCAATCGACTCCGCAATCCGCTGCATCCGGATCGCATCGACCCCGTCGGGCGCGACGAGCTGGGGCGTCGGCGCTTTGCTCGCCTTGAAGCGATCGTAGCGATAGAGCGCGAGCAGGAAGCCGAGCGCGGCGAGATCGGCGTCTTCAGGCGTGTTGGCGAACCGATAAACGCCTTCGGGCAGCGACGTTGCGAGCCTGCCGGGGCCGAACGGATCGTGCGTGGGCGCGTTCGCTTCGTCCACCCCGAACAGCACGCCTGCGAGGGCGCCGCTCTCGCCTGGGAGAAGCTGCATGCGCCCGGCCTTCGGCTGGAAGCCGCAACGTTCGGCAAAGGCCGTAGCGGCCGCGCCGATCGTCGATTTGACTGAGGGCCAGTTTTCCGGGCTGACGAACCATATCGGCGTCGCGTCGGGTGTGGGCGAAGCAAATGCGAGCAAGGGCGCAGGCCTCCATCGGGCGGGCAATTCGGAGGCGGCTTAGCCTGATTTCCCCGCTCGGCATAGGCTGCGGCTCTTCCGCCGGAAGGCAAGGCTTGACCTGCCGGGGCCCTTGCGGCGGTTAGGGCCGCGCATTCAAATTAGGCGCCGCCCGGCGCGTTTTCCCGAGCGGCGTTGAGGAGGATTGATTGGCCTCCGCCGCCTTCCCTCACGCCGTGTCAGCACGTTTCATGATTCGTCCGAAGTCGCCCCGCTTCTGGCCTTTCCAGCGCAACCGGCCCAAAGATTTCTTCGGCCGCCATCGCGGCGTTATGGGGAACATCTTTGAGCCCTGTGGGAAGGTCGTGGAAGCCCCTTCTGCCCGGCGCTCGACCGCCGCAGAGCATACTTGCGCCGCGCCTGACGGCATCCGCGACCAGCCGCTCGATCTTGTTGACGGCCTTTCGCGTGATCATAGGACCGCATTCGGTGTCGGGGCTCGCGCCGGCTCCGACCTTCAGTGCAGCCATGCGC